>JBGOVD010000193.1:0-4945 GCA_041477935.1 Dissulfurispiraceae bacterium
CACCTGTGCTTCTTTCGGAGGTGTATCAGGGATGGGGTCTGCATTCACCACTCCAGAGCTCCTTGCCAATGCTTATGGAACGGATTTTTCACCCGAAGACCTCCCGGTCCTTGAGCCGCGGGTCACGCCGATTGATGCACACGTTACAGTTGATTACTATATTCCGGGATGTCCTCCTCCTTTAGGACTGATAAAGGAAACACTGGTGAGCCTGCTATCAGGGGAAAAGCCGCGTCGTGTAGACCTTCCTGTCTGCGCGGAATGCAAACGGACGGTTAAGAAACATCTCCAGCCGGAACTGAAGCGTTTTGCGGAGAACCTCCCTGAACCTGATGAATGCCTGCTATCGCAGGGGTTTATCTGTCTGGGCTCGGTCAGCCGTTGCGGCTGCGGCGCCGTATGTCCCCATTCTGGTGTTCCATGCAGGGGCTGCCGGGGGCCAATTGACAGGGTATTCATCGAGCCATCCCACGGCATTCTCCACGATCTCACTCGCAGAATTAGTCATTTTACCGGCCAGAAGGTTTCAGATATTGAATCAAGGCTTAAAGACACCCTTCACACCTTCTACCGGTACACATTGTCGGTCCCCGAAATGCGCCGCAAGGATGCCGAGCATATTCACAAATTGATCAGGCGCATAAAAGTGTAAGGAGGAATCATGTCCAAGACGATAACCATAAATCCGGTTACCCGCATAGAGGGTCATGGGAAGATTTCATTGATCCGTGATGATAATGGAAAACTTTCCGACGTGAGATTCTGTGTGCAGGAATTCAGAGGGTTCGAGAAGTTCTGTGAGGGAACTCTTGCAGAGGCCCTCCCTTCGATCACCTCGCGCATTTGCGGCATCTGCCCTATTCCGCATAACCTCGCTTCCATCAAGGCTATCGAGAATTGCTTCGGTACCGCCATCACTCCTACCGCCGGGATGCTTCGCGAGCTTCTGGCCCTGGGACAATTTATAGAAAGCCACATGCTCTCATTGGCTTTGCTCAGCCTTCCCGACCTTGTCTCCAGGGACAGTAAGCCGGAACATCGGAATATCCTCGGAATGTATCAGGCAAATAAGGAGGCTGTCAAAAAAGCCCTCGAGGTGCGGTCTTTCGGCACGGCAATCTGCAGCATACTCGGCCGCAGCCCCGTGCATCCCATCGGCGCAAGGATTGGCGGATTCGTACTCCCTCTGTCTGCCGATGAAGCTAAACTGCTTATCGAAAAAGCAGCTCCCATCGGCCCTGCCCTGGTCTGGTTCGGCCAGCTCATGCGTACCCTTGTCGAGAAAAATGCCGATTACATGGAGACACTGGGAGATATTGAAACATCCTATATGGGCCTTTCCAAGAACGGGACGCTGTCCTTCTACGATGGAGACATCAAAGTCATCAATGAAAGCGGAAGCCCGATTGCGAACTTCAATCCGTCCGCCTATTTCGACTTTATTGAGGAAAAGGTTGAAAACTGGAGCTACATGAAATTCCCGGTGTTGAAAACGGGGGAGAGGTTCCGTGTCGGCCCTCTGGCGAGGATAAACATAGCAGATACTATCCCGACACCCCTTGCGGCCCAGGAACTTGAATGGTTCAGAAGCCGCTGGCCCAGACCTGCACATAAGACATTATGTTATCACTTCGCACGCTTTATAGAACTTGTCTACGCCTTTGAACGTGCCGGGCAACTGCTCCGAGACCCTGGGATAACCGGACATGATATCTTCATAAAGCCCGAAATAAAAGCCGGCTTGGGAGTAGGTATTGTCGAAGCACCAAGAGGCACCCTCGTGCATCGAT
This sequence comes from Dissulfurispiraceae bacterium, assembly GCA_041477935.1. GTDB lineage: Bacteria > Nitrospirota > Thermodesulfovibrionia > Thermodesulfovibrionales > Dissulfurispiraceae > Fen-1308. The sequence continues at coordinate 1,791 of JBGOVD010000193.1, forward strand.
ATGAACTTGACGAAGAGGGCAAGGCGGTCAAGGTCGATATTATTGTCGCCACACAGCACAATAATTACGGGTATAATGATGCGCTGAAAGCTACAGCCCTGAAGCTCATCGGGGACGGCGACCCTGACGAGAATACGATGAACAAGCTCGAAATGGTTGTCCGCGCTTATGACCCTTGTCTTTCCTGCGCCACCCACGCACAGGGACAAAGTCCATGGACTGTTGAATTATTGGACAGCGCCGGGGTCCGGCTAAAGGAATGGAAACGATGAAAAAAGACCTTCAGATACTGCATGATAAGGAACGCTGCGTCAGCTGCAATGAATGCATAATAGTATGCCCTCAATCGGGCGACGACAAAACCAATCCGGTCATTGTTCCCGCAAAGCTTAAAGGGGACCCGCCCGAAATAAACTGCATCGACAACTGCATCGAGTGCATGACGTGCTGGGATTTCTGCCGGGCACAGGCTATTACCTTCGTAAACCATCACCTCGTCAGACGCCTGGTTGTCGACGAAGAGATTCTGAAGAAGGTTGCAAAGATTATCTGATAATCAGGCACGTCTCTGAATCATCTGGAACAGTTCGCGTGCCAGCAGGAATATTTTTCTGTGCCTTTCATCCTTGTAATCGTTATAGGTATTGATATTCGGAAGGTATTCCTTCGTTTCTTTTGAATAGATGAGCGTCACTTCAGCATGTATGCCGTCTTTCAGGTATATCCGGTGCGAGTAGTCCTTGGTTGAAGCGAGAACGATCTTCGCGAGAGTGAGATAACCCGGGTCCAGATTTATGCACCGTCTGCCGTCGATGGACATATTGCGTTCGACATCATTGGTAGCGAGCTTTATGTCCGACAAGGCATCGGGGTCAATGAGGTCTCTGAAAAAGAGGAATCTCCGGTAAAGAGGTTCTCCCATTTCCTGCCTGTAGTGATCGGAAAAATCCCATCGAAACGGCGGCGTCTCCATTGCCACCTCGCCGAAAGAGTCTTTCAATAGTCGATACGCTTTCAGGTAGTGTTCCTGATTCGAGTAAAGTGCGCCGACGAAAAGAAAGGTTTTTTCAGGCGATCTGGTTTTGCCCATTATATCGGATTTCTTTATATCTCTGCGGAGAGCGTATCGATTGCCGCCTTCACATCGGGCGCATCCCAATGCACGGGGCCGATAAACTTGCTTTTAAGCACGCCCTTCTTCGAGATCACGAAGGTTTCCGGCACGCCTGTGATGCCGTACTCGAGAGATGTTTTTCGGTCGTCAAGCAGGACATTGAAACTGAAATTGTTTCTTTTCAGATAATCTGCCGCATTTTGAGGCGAATCGTTATAGAGGATGGTAACTACAACCAGGTTGAGATTTTCTTTTTCAGAATCCATGAATCTCTGAAGCGACGGATTTTCTTCTTTACACGAATCGCACCATGTAGCCCAGAAATTTACCAGCACTACCTTTCCCCTGAAGTCGGCCAGGCGCCACACCTTCCCGGTAATATCTTTCAGCTCGAAATCAGGCGCAGGCATCCCGGCGACGGCCTTTTTCCGCGCAGGCTGCTCTCCCTTACCGCTGAAGATAAAAGAGAAGAGTGCTGCGCCCAACGCAAGAATAATAAGGAGTACAATTCCTTTATGTTTCATATTGAGAAAAGGGGCGAATCCCTTCAGGAAACGCCCCTTTAAAGCTTACATTCCCCCTAGCAATACACTCAGTTGATCAATGCGAGCACCGTTTCCGGCGCTCCAGTAAATTGGACAACACCATCTTTGAGCTCTATATTCACCACTGCGGTGTCCTTGAATTTGCCTTTCAGCAGTTCTTCAGACAACTGGTCCTCGATCTCCTTGTAGATGGCCCTTCTCATCGGTCGCGCTCCGTAAACGGGCTGATAATACTTATTGAGCAGCCACTCCTTTACCTCAGACGAAACATTGATCGTCAGCGAGTATTCTATCAGCTTACGGTTCGTTTCCTCTATAAGCAGCTCGATAATCGACATCAGATGCAATTTCTCGAGTGTATGGAACACAACGATCTCATCAACGCGGTTCAGAAATTCAGGGTTGAACGTCTTCTTCAATTCCGAAAGTACGTTGTCCTTCATCTTGTCGTACATATTACCTGCCGTTGAACGGTAAAACCCGAGAGGCGTGGCCTTTTCAATGATCCGTGCGCCAAGGTTTGACGTCATTATGATTATGGTATTTCTGAAATCAACCTTTCGTCCATAACTGTCGGTCAGCACGCCCTCATCAAGAATCTGGAGCAGGACGTTGAAGACCTCCGGATGGGCCTTCTCAATTTCGTCGAAAAGGATTACGGAGTAAGGTCTCTTCCTGATCTTCTCGGTCAGTTGACCGCCCTCCTCATAACCTACATAGCCCGGAGGCGCTCCAGTCAGTCGCGAGACAGTAAATTTTTCCATGTATTCAGACATGTCGATTTTCACAAGCGCGCTTTGGTCATTGAACATAAACTCGGCAAGCGCCTTTGCAAGTTCCGTTTTCCCGACGCCGGTAGGACCAAGGAAGAAGAAGGAACCGATCGGCCGGTTCTTGCTCTTAAGGCCGGCACGGGAACGGCGAATGGCCTTAGAAACCGCCTTTATGGCATCGTCCTGTCCGATGATCCGCAGGTGCAGAATATCCTCCATCTTCAGGAGTTTTTCGGTCTCGGTCTCTTCCATCTTATAGAGAGGGATTCCTGTCATCTTGGAGACGGTATATGCCACATCTTCTTCGCCAACCACCGGGACTTCTATCAACAGAGAATCCTTCCATTTCTTATATTGCAGATCATAAGCTTTCTTGAGTTTTTCTTCATGGGTCCTTATCCTCTGGGCCTTATCGATATCATGAAGCCTTACATAGAGGGTCTTTTCCTTCGAAAGCTGCACGAGTTCGTTTTCCATGTCCCTGAGTTCCTGGGGAGTGGTCGACTTCTTCAGTTTGATCCGCGAGCTCGTCTCATCGATGACATCGATTGCCTTATCGGGCAGATACCTGTCGGTGATATACCTGTCGGAGAACTTTACCGCCGCCGCCATAGACTCATCGCTTATTTTCACTTTGTGATGATTTTCATACTTGTGACGAATACCCTTCAATATCGCAAGGGTCGTTTCGGTGTTTGTCGCCTGCACATGAATGGGCTGAAA
>JBGOVD010000177.1:0-5169 GCA_041477935.1 Dissulfurispiraceae bacterium
CATTGAAATGGCCGAGATCTGCGACGACGACTATTTTGTTCATGCCGTACCTTCCTTCCATCGATTAGTTATAACTTCAGTATAGTAGTATTGAGTCATGCAGCCAAACGGGTCTCAATGCGGCAGGACCGTCGGTCATGGCTGCATGACAGGTCAGGAAGAGTGTGTGCTTTCCGGTTGTTTTTTTGGCAAGGAGAACGAAAAAGTGCTGCCTTTTGCAGGGGTGCTTTCCAGCCATATGCTCCCGCCGTGGGCTTCCACGATGGTCTTGGCTATGAACAGGCCGAGCCCCGAGCCTTTGCTGTCATTGCCGACCCGGTAAAAGGCGTCGAAAATAAAAGGCAGATGCTCTGAAGCGATGCCCACTCCTGTGTCTTTTATGCTGACTATGAGCTGATCGTTATTATCGGCAATGGAAATAGTGACGGTACCGCCCTGATTCGTATATTTGACCGCATTGTCGAGGAGATTGGAAATGACCCTGCAGACCATCGAGCCGTCTGCCGACAATTCGGTTGCTACACCGGATGGAATGTCGAATGCGATGTTAATATCCTTTTTGTCCGCTTCCACCCGGACGCTTCCGACATGCTCCGTCAATGACTCTCCCAGATTGAACGGCGAGAATGCCGGCACATATTCCTTTGCTTCGAAGCGCGAAAACTGAAGGAAATCGGATATGAGCTCATGAAGCCTCTTAAGTTCTACGTCGATAGTCTCGCAATATTCGCGCTGGGTTTCATCCAACATTCCGGCCTTATGGGAGAGGAGGCGTGTAAGAAAACCGCGGGCGATTACTACCGGGTTCTTCATATCGTGAGCGAACATCGAGAGTATATTCTTATGCTCGCGTTCCCTCTTCTTTTGTGAAGTAATATCCCTGAAGAGTTCCACTCCGCCCAGGAACGAGCCGTCGTCGTCATAAATCGGGAAGATGGTAACGGAAAGATAGGCTGTCTCGCCGTTTTTTCTTGTCAAGGTGCTTTCGATGAAGTCGGCGCCTTTCTTCTTCTGAAATGCATATTGCATGAGAGGACATCGTGACTTATCCGAAGAGCCGTGAAATATCTCCAGATGCGACCGGCCCGCGACTTCGCTCCGCCTGTATCCCGTTATCTTTTCCGCAGCGCGATTGAATTCCATGACGATACCCTCCTTGTCGACCAGCGAAAAGCCGTGCGGAAGGTTGTTGATTATCATCTCGTATATAGTGCCCTTGTCCATAACCCGGAGACCTCTTTACATACATTGTACAAAGGAAAACGAACCAATGCTCTGCAGCCCCAATGGAATGCAGTCCGGATGCTACTCCCTGAAACGGTAGCCGACTCCCGGAATCGTGATTATGAAGTAAGGCGACGAAGGATCGGCCTCGATCTTTTGGCGCAGATGCTGAATGTGCACATCGATAACCCTGCTCCAGGAATAGATCTTGTGTTCCTTCCAGAGGAGTTTCTTTATGTCCTCCCTGCCGACGACCTCCCCGCGATGCGCAGCCAGGAAGCAGAGAAGTTCATATTCCTTCGGAGTCAGGCCGATTTCTTTCTCCTTTATCCTGACAATGCGGCGTTTGTAATCGATCGTAAGGTCACCTACTACGGTCAATTCCTCATCTGCGGGCTTGGACCTTCGAAGACAAGCCTTGATGCGGGCAATGAGTTCGAGGGTTTCAAAAGGCTTCACAACATAATCATCGGCCCCGCCGTCGAGGCCGATGATCTTGTCGGATATCTTGTCTTTTGCTGTGAGCATGATAATGGGGAGCAATGGCCGTTCTTTGCGGATCGTTCGGCAAATGTCGAATCCGTCTCCGTCCGGAAGCATGACATCCAGCAGCAGGAGATCCGGATTCGACGCTGCGAGAACGTCGCGACCGATCGTCCACGATTCGGCTGTAGACACACTGAACCCGTGGAACTCCAGGTTCGCCTTAAGCACCTTGAGGATATCCGTGTCGTCGTCGATTAATAGTATCTTGTCGGACATATCGGCCAATCTATTATAGCGTTTTCTCCATATCTCAGGGCGAGCACTTTCCCACCGGCAGCCTGAAGTAAAAGCAGCTTCCTTTTTCTCCGTCGCTCTTAACTCCGATCACGCCTCCATGGGCTTCGACGATGCTCTTGCAAATGGCAAGTCCAAGGCCTGCGCCCTCTTTGCCGCCGGATTTGTAGAACTTTTCGAAGACCATCTCCTGTTTCTCTTCAGAGATTCCGGGTCCCTGATCGCATATTTCGGCAACAGCCCAGGTTTCTTCGGCGAATGTTCTAACCGCGATTTCTGCGTTCTCAGGACTGAACTTGATCGCATTGGAAATCAGGTTGATGAATACCTGTCTCATGCGGTCCTCGTCTGCGCAGATGGCAAGTACACCGCCAAGATCGGTCGTAACCCCTATATGCTTTCTCTCCGCTTCGATCTGGAGATAAGTGACGGTTTCAGCCGCTATAGCGGAGAGGTCTGAGTCAGCCAGTTTGAGTTCTGCCGAGCCTGTCTCGATCCTTTCCAGGTCAAGCATGTCGTTGACCATGCGGATCAGCCGCTCGGAATTCTTTTTTATGACTTCGAAAAAGATGTATAAGTCTTCAAGCGAAGTCTGTTCGTTCTTACCTGAGATGGCCGATGAGAGACGAGCGGAGATGTAGTCCATGGCTCCCTTTATCGATGTGAGCGGCGTTCTTAATTCATGAGAAGCGCCCGCGATAAAGTCTGATTTTCGGATATTGACCTCCTGCAGCCGGATATTAGCCTCCCTCAGTTTCGAGTTGGCATCTTCGATATCTTTTGTCGCCGCACTGATCTTGTCATTTAGGCCCTCGTGGTATTCCGCGAGGGTTTTCGCCATTTCCGAAAAGGTGTGTGAAAGGTCTTCGAGTTCATCGCCTGTCTTCAATATTTCCGCAGGCGGGTTTTTACCTGCCGAAAAATCCTTCATCGACGACTTGAGCTTCCTGGTCGGACTCAGCACGAGCTTGTTCATCATTATGAACATCGCGATAACAAGAGTGAGCACTGTCAGTACATTGGCTGCTATCATCTCTTTCTTGTTCGCTGCGATTTCGGAAAGGGTTTTGTCGATGGGGACCGTGATGCTTATGGCTCCCCGCATGTCGCCGACCTTATACCCCTGCTTCTCGTGACAGCGCATACAGGACTTCTCGACATAGAGAGGAGAAATGTATCGAAGATATTTCGATTTATTGATCGTAACAGTCGATAAAAGTTCATCGAGCCCCTCATGTTCGAAGCGCTCCATGGCCTTTATTTCAAACTCGTCCGGCGCATTATCAGGGTTGGTTAGCTTGAGACTTGTAATGTGGAACCAATAGAGACCCTGTTCCCTGGCGTACTCGGAAAGGTCTTTCGTCACCATGGCCGGCGTTTTAATCAGGTAGTGTTTTCCCCTCGTGTCCACGATTTCCGGGTCAGGAACATAAGGGCTCGGCTTCATGGAAGGGAGGCGTTCGAGGAATATGCCGCCGTGATCAGCAACCCATTTGCGCGTTATGACGATCTGCTTGAAAAGGACCCTGACCTCTGTCTCGACCTGTCCCATTATGAGATTCTCCTGACGCTGCGCGAGAAAATGAAAGGAGATGCCGAGCGCGATGCTAAGTGTCAGACTGCATCCGATGATGAACTTGAGACTCAGGGGCAATCGCGGGGGGATGTATCGTTCGAACATGGTTAATACTAAAAGGAAAAAGTGACTTTGTGCAATAGGATCGCAAGGAATTTATGATATAATGAACAGAGAAAGTGAGAGGGGCTAACTCGCTTATTTTTTCCGGGAGGTACTCAATGGCGGACGAGCATTCTTTTGATATAGCTTGCGAATTGGACATGCAGGAGGTCCTGAACGCAGTTACCCAGGCTGTTAAAGAGATTGGGCAGAGGTTTGATTTCAAGGGCAGCAAAAGCAGCATCGAGCTTGACAAGGGTAAGGCCATTATAACTCTCGTATCGGATGACGAGTTCAAACTCAAGAGCGTAATAGATGTCCTGCAGTCGAAGCTCGTCAAGAGAGGCATAGCTCTTAATGCATTGAGCTACGGCAAGATCGAACAGGCCGCGGGAAGCACGGTCAGGCAGTTGGTTACTCTCCAGCAGGGCATTCCGCAGGAGAAGGCCAAGGAGATCGTCAGGATCATAAAGGACACCAAAATGAAGGTCAATGCCGAAATACAGAAGGACCAGGTGAGGGTGAGGGGCAAGAAGATCGACGACCTTCAAACTCTAATGGCGCTGTTCAAGGAAAAGGACCTGGGAATATATCTGCAGTTTACGAATTACCGATAGAAAGGGAACCTGGAGGGCATATGATTACAATGACTCACGTTCGGTCTTTATACAGTAATATGCTGGTCACCTGCTACGAATCTGAGGGAAAGAAATACGTGGCAAACCAGCACGGGGATTTCGATGTCTTTGAGGGCGAATATACAAGGGAAAGCAAAACCGGGACCCTTAAAGCTCAGTCCCAGGAGATGAAGAACCTGATCTATGAATTCAAGAAACAGGGGAGATAACGGTTGCTTCTGCAAATAAGTGACCTATCACCAATAGTTTGTATGAGCCGTATTAGCGATCACAGTTACTGAAGACTGATATAAGCGAAGTATTTTTACGGATCTATACAACCAGTTAGATCTTTCCGTTGTGCATCCTATATTGCGTCTGCGCCTGTTGGGCAAGGTCGCTATTTGCAGGTTTATCCCTGAATTCTTTAAGATGTGATGTCTTCGGGCGGCAGGGAACGTTCGCGACTGACATTCGCATTGACTATTTTTCTGAACCGTCTCTTCAGCCTGAGTCGGTTCAGATATGTGAATGGGGCGCGTGATGTCTTTGTATTTCCGCGCATCGCCGCCTCCGGCTCAAAGATAAGGTCTACAAGGTGGATCGTCGGCGTTATGCGGTTAAGGAATGATGTACAACCGGCACAGTATGTCACAGTCAGGCGGCCTCCGGCTTCGTCCTTCCGTATCGAACCCCATTTTCCTGCCAGTTTCGGTGAAAGGCAACCGACGGTTCCTCCCTCTCCGCAACATACTGTATTTTCCCGACAGTGATTCATTTCATTTACAGTGAGCCCTGTTTTCGATATTATGGACCTTGCAGAAGTATGGATCTCGCTGCTGAACCGAACTGCACACGGGTCGTGTACAG
>JBGOVD010000208.1:0-4741 GCA_041477935.1 Dissulfurispiraceae bacterium
AACGCAGCCGTAAAATAAACGGCTGTTGAATCCCTCCTTCTCCATCCTGTATCCTTAATCCATGACCGGTGTGCTACTACTGAACCTGGGCGGTCCGGATTCGCTCGATGCCGTAAAGCCCTTTCTCTACAACCTTTTTTCCGACAGGGAAATCATAAAGCTCGGCCCTCCGTTCCTCCAGAAACCTATTGCTGCCTTCATCGCAGCAACACGGTCAGGCAAGACGCGGGCAATGTACAGTCTGATCGGCGGGAAATCTCCCATTTTGAACATCACCAAGGCACAGGCTACTGCTCTCGAAGAAGTATTGAACTCAAGCGCGACGCCGGAAGATAAACCCTATCGCGTCCATATCGGTATGAGATACTGGCGTCCATTCATCGAGGACACGGTTAGGCAGATGCATCGGGACGGAGTTGATAAGATCATAGCTCTCGGCCTCTATCCTCACTACTCGATTGCAACGACCGGATCATCAGTCAGAAGATTGAAAGAAGTTATGAAGCATTATCCGGATATTTCACTCCGCTGCATCGAATCTTGGTATGATCATCCGTTCTATATTGATGCGCTGGTCGAACGAATAAAGAGCGGACTTGCCATGTTTAATGAAGAGCCTGAAGTGCTCTTCAGCGCCCACAGCCTGCCGCAGAAGTTCATCGATGCCGGAGACCCTTATCTGAAAGAAATTAAAGGCACGATCGCTGCGATCACGAAAAAGATCGGCTTCAGGTGGTATCTCTCATTCCAGAGCAAGAGCGGGCCGGTGAAATGGCTAGAACCTTCGACCGAGCACATGCTCGGCGAGCTGGCGCGTAAAGGCGTTAAGGACTTACTTGTCGTGCCGATCAGCTTCGTATCGGACCATATCGAGACCCTGTATGAGATCGACATCCTTTATAAGGAAATGGCTGCCGGACTCGGTATCAATCTCAAGAGAACGGAATCGCTTAACACCTCTCCCACATTTATCAAAGCGCTTGCGGAGATAATAACCAAGTCTTAAAAATGTTTGTAATATGCTGAATTTTCTCGGGGTTACGAACAGGCGTACAGTACAGGCCGGATTTGAGTAAAAGAGCCTGGGTTATCCGGTTCGCAGCCGTCGAAAAGAAGACCAAATAACTTTATCAGTAACAGGATAGCAAATTGATGCCTAAGGACTATTCTCTTTTACTCAAATCCGGCCTGTACTGTACGCAAACCACAAACTTTCCTGAAATTACGGACGGATGTACGGAGAGGGAGATATGCGCAAAAGAGATTAGACCTTCTTAATTCGTCGAATAGTCGTTTCCGATTATAAGCTTGGTCTTGTTCGAGGAGGCTGCGAACCGGATAACCCAGGCTCTTTTGCGCATATCTCCCTCTCCGTACATCCTCCACATGTCACCAGCCTATCCATTTTATAGCTTGCAATGCTGCTTTAAGTTATAATCTCTAAACAGTAAACGCACGGAGGATTTAATGAGAATTGCTATTGTTGGCGGCGGTATATCGGGTCTTTCCCTTGCCTATTCCCTCCTTGAGAAGGGGCAGGGATTGGATATAAAGGTTTTTGAGGCGGAGAATCGTCCGGGCGGTAAGATTTATACCGAAAAGGTCGGGGGATATGTCTGCGAGGCCGGAGTGAACGGGTTTCTCGATAACAAGCCGAGCACACTCGAACTGGCTGCGAGGATAAATCTTTCCCCGATGAGAAGCAGTGACAACGCACGAAAGCGGTTTATCTATACGGATGGGGCTCTTCAGCAAATCCCCGATACGGCGGTTAAATTCTTCATCTCTAATTTTCTGAGCCTTTCCGGCAGGTTGAGAATGATCGGCGAATATTTTGTCCCCAGGGCGATGAAGGATGACGAGACCCTCGAATCCTTCGCGGAGAGAAGAGTCGGCAGGGAGTTTTACGAGAAGCTTCTTGATCCAATGGCGTCGGGGGTCTACGCAGGAGACCCGACAAAGATGAGCATCAGGAGCTGTTTTGCGAAGGTGTATGACCTCGAGCGGAAATATGGCGGGCTTATAAAGGGATTTATGGCTGTAGGCAAAGAGGCCAAGAAGTCGGGGAAAAAGGTCGAGGCCGGTCCTGGTGGTACGCTCATGTCATTCAGGGAAGGTATGTATAGCCTGATCGAAACGCTGAAAAACCTGCTTGGAGATAGAGTCGAAACAGGAAAGGCGGCAAAGGGCATCGAGAAGATTTCAAACGGATACCGGCTGCATTTCCGGGATGGATCGACATACGAAGCCGATTGCGTTGTCCTCGCATCCCCCGCCATTGATTCGGCGGAAATAGTGCGTGACTTCGACAAAACTATCTTTGATACATTGAAGACCATCCCTTATCCGGCCCTGTCGGTCGTCTCATTCGGTTTTAAAAGAGAGAAGATCCACAGAGACATTAACCTTTTCGGCTATCTCATACCCGGCAAGGAGCGGCGCAAAATCCTTGGGACGCTCTTCGATTCGAGCATATTCGAGAACCGCGCGCCGGAAGGCTATGTACTTCTCAGGAGCATGGTGGGCGGCGCGAGGGCCGGACGCCTGGCCATGCTGGATGATGAGAAACTGATCAACACCGTTCGTGATGAACTTGCCGCCATCTTGGGCCTGATGGCGGAGCCCGATTTCGTAAGGGTCTTCAGGTGGGAAAAGGCGATTCCGCAATATCTCCTGGGCCACTACCGGAAACTCGAGACCCTCGACGCGGCCTCAGCCAAGCATAAGAACTTCTACCTCACCGGAAACGCGTACCGCGGAGTAGCGGTCAATGATTGCATATCCAATAGCTACAATCTGGCGGAAGTGATAATAAAAAGCTCAATGTAAAGTGGACGCCTCTTTTATCCTCAAACCAGAACCCCCAGCGCGTCCGTTGTCCCGTTATTTGCCTCGCACGGAGGCTTAGCAGACCCTTCAGAGGCTGCTTGCTACTACGCGGGGGGAGTCCTCGGTTATTATATGGCAATCGACCCTGACCGGAGATTTCCTGACACGGGATTCGACCTGCTTCCTCGCCATAACGCAAACCTTTTTCAGGACATCGAGCTGCTTCCCATAGTAAAGATAGGGGAAGAGATCGGCGACTGGGGAAGCTGAAAAGGGAGCGAGAGCGTTGTCCGTTACCCCCGCATTCTTCAGCACGATAAAAACATCCTTGATCAAAGCAAAGTCAGCCTGCCACGCTGCCACCTTGAGCATATTTTCCCATCCGAGCGCGAGATGAATTCTGGTTGGGCATGATTCCGCTGAATTGCATGTATCAACCAGGGTTATGACGAGCGGGAATGCATTATTTGTGTCGCCGGAAGATATATATGCGTTCTTACTGTACCGGAACAGCTCCATGTGCGCCTGATGGGCAGCCGCGCTGTCGTAGATGACGACCTCGGTAAGATCTGAGATGTTTTCAGGCGAGAGGTACATAATGAATTTTAGCATAAGAAATGCCGGAGAGGCTTTATTTATTGAAAAGAATCGATAAACCTACTAATATGAATAAATAATAAGAATGAGGAAAAGTAACAATCCGTCCCGACTATTCGTCTTGTGGGTCGGACTGTACCGTGATAAGCTTTGATAAGTGTATACGGATGCCTGCTTAGGGATTCTTGAAAGGAATAATTTAGGGAGGCGACCTTGAAAGCAATCAAAGTTCAACAATTCGGCCCGCCTGAGGTAATGAAGGTTGAAGAAGTCGCAGACCCGCGCCCGGGCAATGGTGAAGTTATCGTTCGATTATTTGCAGCCGGCGTCAACCCAGTCGATACATATATACGCGCCGGTATCTATGCCGGAAAACCTGTATTGCCTTATACTCCAGGCATGGACGGTGCCGGTGTGATCGAATCTGTCGGAGAAGGGGTCACCGGGATAACTGCCGGAGACCGTGTATACATATGGGGCACGCTCACCGGTGCTTATGCTGAAAAGGCCAAATGCCTGGCAAGCCAGGTGCATCCGCTCCCCGAACGTCTGTCTTTTGAACAAGGAGCAGGTGTCGGAGTGCCTTATTCGACTGCCTATCACGCCCTCTTCCATCGCGCCAAAGCAGTTCCGGGAGATTTCATCCTTGTCCACGGAGCAAGCGGTGGGGTGGGTACGGGTGCTGTCCAGATTGCCAGGGCTGCCGGGATGAAGGTTATCGCCACCGGTGGGACCGATGAAGGCCGGAAGCTTGCACTTGATCAAGGCGCTCACCATGTTGTAGATCATCGAGATCCACTTCACTTACAACAGATTATAGACATTACCGGCGGCCGCGGAGTCGATGTAATACTTGAGATGCTGGCGAACGTTAATCTCGGCAATGACCTGCCCCTGCTGGCGGAAAACGGTCGAGTAGTGGTCATAGGCAGCCGCGGCAAAGTCGAGATCGATCCTCGCGATCTCATGGGGCGAAACGGGACGATCCTGGGCATGGTTGTATTGATGGCATCCGAGCAGGAAAGAAAGGCCATACATGCGGCACTAGGAGCCGGTCTGATAAATGGAACTCTGACCCCGGTAGTGGGAAAGATTATGCCTTTGGCAGACGCGCCTCTGGCCCATCACGAGGTCATGGAGTCGAGCGCCCAAGGGAAGATTGTTCTGCAGCCCTGAGGTCGAGGCAATGGGTGAGTGGTTTATGCTCTACTAAGCTATATATCGAACGCGATTTGGGATTACCCGCCCGGCAATGCCAGTTCGATCAAAGAAAACCATTCTCTCGGATCAGAAAACCATCTCTCGATTTTCAGTC
>JBGOVD010000217.1:0-4601 GCA_041477935.1 Dissulfurispiraceae bacterium
GAAAGTGGTAACAAAGTCTTCTTCAAAGAAAGTTGCGTCAACAAAGGCTGCCTCCATTAAGAGAGTCGTAAAGAAACAGCCTGCCGCTAAAGTCGCCTTAAAGAAATCCGCGCCCAAGCTAGTAGTGATGAGAAAAGCCCCATTGAAAAAGCCCGTAGCGTCCAAGCCGCCGGTCAGGAAAAGTGTCCCTGCGGTAAAGAGTGCGCCGAAGAAAGTCGCAGCCAAAAAGAGTGCAATAGTTAAGAAGGCCACTTCTGTAAAATCACCTGCGCCAACCTTAGCACCAGTAGCGATTGTTGCAACCTTCACACCGGCTAGGATCGTCACAACACTGGTGGTATTCCGCAAACAAATAGCACCGGAGAAGCATATCAGCGGCCGGAAAGGTCTGAAGAAGCATCCCCTAAAGGATGTAATAGCCAGGCTGTCGCGCGTTTATGGGCCTGCAATTAAAAGCTCCGGTCAGAATATTGCCTCTGTGACAGGCAAGGCGTCACGAATCAGCCGCGTTTCCAATTTGCCTTTTATGAGAAAACCGGGCGTATCTGATTAATGTTTCTTCAGCAGCTCATCAACGGCCTTACCCTGGGCAGCGTTTATGCAATAATCGCCCTCGGTTACACGATGGTATACGGGATCCTGGAACTTATAAACTTTGCCCATGGCGAAATCTACATGCTGGGCGCGTATCTGGGGATAATACTGTTAGGCTTTTTCACTGCATCAGGACTCACGGAACAGAGTCTCCTTCTGTCGCTCATACTGACCGCAGTCCTCTCAGCTTTGTTATGTGCCATGTACGGCTTTACGATGGAGAAGGTCGCGTATAAGCCTTTGCGGAACGCTCCCCGCCTGAGCCCTCTTATCAGCGCCATCGGCGTATCTATTTTTCTTCAGAATTATGTGATGCTTACCCAGGGGGCAACAGATAAGGTATTTCCCCTTCAGTTGGGCGATACGATCCTAACTTTTCAGGACGTCAGGATGACGGTAACCCAGGTGGCAATCATAGCCGTATCTGCCCTGATGATGCTATCCCTGCGCCTTTTCATATCGCGGACGCGTATAGGTAAGGCGATGAGGGCGACTTCGCAGGACAAGATTATGGCAGCCCTGGTCGGCATAGACGTAGACACAATTATCTCGGTCACCTTTGTGATAGGCGCTGTCCTCGCCGCAGTTGCCGGAGTCATGGTCGCAGTTTATTACGGCCTCGTCAACTACACTATAGGCTATATCGCAGGAATAAAAGCATTCACAGCTGCAGTGCTCGGAGGCATCGGCAGTATCAGGGGAGCAATGCTTGGAGGGATTGTGCTCGGTCTCATGGAAAGCATGGGCGCCGCGTATGTCTCTACCGAGTATAAAGATGCCTTCGCCTTTGTTATTCTTATCGTTATTCTTTTGATAAAACCTTCCGGCATCTTCGGAAGGGACCTCCCGGAGAAGGTCTGAAGATCGTGAAACTCCCTCCTTTTCTAAAAACACCCATATCAAAAATTATCCTCGCAGCCCTTTGGGGGGCAATTATGTTTCTTCCCTTCAAAGGCCCCGAATCAGCACTCATCCTTTTTGCAGGCCTTGCTCTCGGCCTGACGGCAATTTTTCTTACAGGCAAATTAAGGATACCGACCATTGCCTGGGACATAATTCCGACTGCCGCAAGCCGGTATCGAATACCCCTGACAATAGCCCTGACAGCACTATTTGCTGCGTTCCCTTTAACATTAAACAATTATTTCATCGATGTGCTCATAATGGCAGGCATATACGCCATACTCGCTATAGGTCTTAATGTGATTGTCGGATTCACAGGTCTTCTCAATCTCGGATTCGCAGCATTTTATGCGTGCGGCGCTTACACATATGCTCTGCTGAACACCAAGCTGGGACTCGGTTTCTGGGTCTGCCTGCCGGTTTCTGCACTCTTTACATCATGCATAGGTTTTCTGCTTGCAGTGCCTGCCATGAGGCTGCGGGGAGATTATCTCGCCATCGTAACGCTCGGATTCGGCGAGATCATGCACCTCATCCTGAACAACTGGGACAGCCTGACCCATGGTCCAAACGGGATAACAAGCATATCGCCTCCCATGATAGCTGATATTTCCCTTGGCGACCTCCGTTACTTCTACTATCTGGTGCTGGTTATCCTGCTGATATCACTGGTGGTAATCAGGCGCGTCGAGCTGTCACGCTTCGGCAGGGCATGGAAAGCCATCAAGGAAAACGAGATCGCAGCTTCCTCTGTCGGGATCAATACCATGAAATACAAACTTTTCGCCTTTGCCTTCGGGTCCTTTTGGGCCGGCATTGCCGGGATACTCTTTGCCGCCAAAATGCAATTCGTCTCGCCTGAGAGTTTCACTTTCATCGAATCGGTGCTGATACTGAGCATGGTAATACTCGGCGGACTCGGCAATACTTATGGCGCTGTGCTGGGAGCCTTCCTTCTCGTCGTGCTGCCGGAAATGCTGCGTGAAGTTCAGTTATACAGGATGCTGATCCTCGGAATCGGTCTCGTTCTTCTTATGAGGTTCAGACCCCAGGGACTTTTGGGAATAAGATAGAGTGTACATTCTTGTTACAAAAGAGGTGAGCAAGCAATTCGGCGGCGTCAGAGCTGTCGAAGGGGTAAGCTTCAAGATACGAAATAATTCCATCGCCAGCATTATCGGTCCCAATGGAGCTGGAAAGACTACACTCTTCAACTGCCTTACCGGAATTACCAAGCCGTCCGCCGGTCAAATATACTTTAAGGAGACGGACATCTCGGGTCTCCCGCCCTATAAAGTGGCCCACCTTGGCATAGCCCGGACATTTCAGAATATCAGGCTTTTCTCGGATATGACTGTAATCGAAAATGTAATGATCGCCCAGCATACCAGGATACGTTACAGCCTGCTAAGCGCAGTCCTGCGCGGCAGGCAATTCAAAATTCGCGAAGCCTCGATAAGAGAAAAGGCTCACGGATTTTTAGTGCTTGCCGGACTCGAAGATCATGCAGATACTTACGCAGGGGAATTGCCTTACGGGAGCCAAAGGAGACTCGAAATTGCAAGGGCGCTTGCGACCGAACCTGAAATACTCCTGCTGGATGAACCGACTGCCGGGATGAATCCATCCGAGACCGGAGATGTGATGTCCCTTATCAAAACGATCCAGCTGCTAGGCAAGACCATTATTCTTATCGAGCATGACATGCACCTGGTCATGGGGATCTCGGACTGGATCGTCGTCCTGGATCACGGAATCAAAATCGCTGAAGGGACCCCGGATGCGGTGAAAAACGATACTCTCGTAATCGAAGCATATCTTGGAAAGGAGCCGGCCCACTGAATGCTTATACTGCGTTCTCTGCAAACATCATACGGATCGATCAAAGCACTGAGAGGCATAGATATTGAGGTCCGCCGTGGAGAAATAGTCTGTCTTCTGGGAAGCAACGGCGCAGGAAAGACCACAACTTTAATGACCGTTTCCGGCATCCTCCGTCCCGACAAGGGCGACATCATCTTCGAGGGTGAGTCATTAACAGCGATGCCCCCGAGCGAAATCGTGCGCAAAGGAATAAGCCACGTCCCGGAGGGAAGGAGAATATTCCCGAAGCTGACGGTACAGGACAACCTCGAGATGGGCGCGTTCAGCGCTCCAAGCAGCGACCTGAACAGAAATTTCGAAAAAGTCTTTGCTCTTTTTCCGGTCCTCAAGGAGCGGGCGCGCCAGATGGGCGGCACCCTGAGCGGAGGCGAACAGCAAATGCTCGCCATCGGCAGGTCGCTTATGTCGAACCCCAGGATGCTCCTCCTGGATGAGCCATCCCTGGGGCTGGCGCCGATTATGGTCAGCAGGATATTCAAGATCATTCAGGATATCAACAGGGAGGGAATGACGGTCCTTCTCGTAGAACAGAATGCCCGTGCTGCACTGCGGCTCTCTCACAGGGGGTATGTGCTCGAAACCGGTTCTATACAACTCAGCGGTACCGGCGAGGAACTGCTCGGCAATGATGATGTCAAAAAGGCTTATTTGGGAGTTTAATATACATATTTACTGATATATGTTTCCTTTTGCTTCCGAATAAGTGCTATCATATTTTCCATGAAAGCACGAGCACATCTGTTTATATCAGGCAAGGTCCAAGGGGTCGGCTACCGGATTTTCATGAGCGAGGTCGCCCTCACCCTCGAATTGACGGGCTGGGTAATGAATATTCCGGATACGCGACTCGAAGCGGTATTTGAAGGAGATAAAAAGTCAATCGAAACAGCGATAAGGAAATGCGCTGAAGGGATACCATCCGCCGTCGTCACCGGCATCGATGTCAACTGGGAAGAGAAACCCGAGGATATCACTGTCTTCATGATCAGGTATTAATTAATTCAGTTGCCATTTGACTTCCCCCCCTTCTCAACTTTTAAAATAATACCTAATGATCAAAGAGTTTGCATCCAGAATCATCTCCGGAATACCTCTTACCAGGGAAGAGGCTTGCCGCCTGGCGGCCAATGGCCCCGAACCCTTGCAGGAACTTTTCTCGGCCGCGGAAAATATCCGTAAAACCTTCATCGGTAATGACATAGAATTCTGCGCGATAGTAA
>JBGOVD010000355.1:0-3081 GCA_041477935.1 Dissulfurispiraceae bacterium
AAGTATTCCGTCGAGGATGGTCACGGCCGGATTGACGGCCGCATGGACCCTGAAGAGCAAGCGAGCAAACATTTCGCGGTCGACACCGGTCCTGAAGTGCCATTCCGGCTTCCTGAGACCGACAATGCAGCCGAAGAGGTTCTTGACGCCGAGAGTCAGGAGCATCTGAGCATGGGTCTTTAGTTTGGGAAGGTTGATGAGCACCGCTGCATCAAGCGCTTCCCCGGCAATCTCGATCTTCCCGAAGGGTTCACCTATATCGACCACACTGATTTTCTTGAACTCACGGAATTCGACATCGAGTCCTTCGAGTGCGCTGAAGAAGCCCCCGGTGCGCAGGACTTTCTCGAAGGAGCCCATGGCGTGGCTATCGGAAATCACAGGCCTGGCGCCCTTCATGATTACGTATTCGGCCGCTGCCCTGACGATAAGAGGATGGGTAAGTATGGCCTTTTCAGGAGGGGCCGGCGCCAGAAAATTCGGTTTGATAACGACGTCCGTCTTCGGCCGTATGGATGGACCGGCGAAACGGTCGAGGAATGAGAAGATATGAGGTCTGAGGACATCGTAATCATACGACGAGCGCTTTACAATGACGGTCGGCATCCCGGTATGCTATCAGTTTCCGCTTCGTATCTTCAAGGCTGCCGCGAATTGAATTGGCGCGAAGCAGTCAGGTATATTAAAGCATTGAGTTAATCCGGTGATAAGGTAGTGATATAATGAATGCTCCGTTGAATAATCGGCTGGCGCCTATCGAGGTTTTATCAGAGGGACGGCGCTACCAGCGGTTCGTGAAGGAAGGTGCTGTTGCTCTAACCTTTCGAGGGCAGACCGTTACGGGCAATCTTGTCAATCTGAGCGTTGCCGGACTGTTGGCTGTTTTTTCGAGCAAAGATCCCTTGCCCGGTATGTCTGAGGAGGTCGATATGCGTCTGGAGGCCGGAGGCAAGGACAATATTATTGGGCTCCACGGCATGGTTGTCAGGATACAAATGCCCAGGGAGTATGAACAGCAGGACCTGATCGAAATAGCTGTTAATTTCGGCGATCTGCTGCCCGCGGCGAAGCATGGCCTTCAGAAGCTGATCAAATACCTTCTCGGGAAAACCATACGATACAAGTAGGATAAAAACGGCCTGCCGCTCAACAGGAGATGCAAGCTGTTGATTTCATTCCATACGACAACAAAATATACCATGACCGTGAGGAGAATATACAGACTACTGCTTCTTATACCAGCGAGCCTTTTTTTTCTTATCGCCGGAGCATGCGTCAATCTATCCATGGCTGCAAACGAACGGGGCAGGGCGCGGGCCAATGCCGTTTCTACTATGCTGTGGTCGCGTGCAATGTGCCGTATCCTCGGCATCCGCGTGATCAAGAGCGGAGCGGAAATGGCGATAAGCGGTTTCGCCGTCTGCAACCATGTCAGTTATATTGATGTGCTCGTCGCGGGGAGTGTGCGTCCCTCTTCTTTTTTGGCTATGCATGAGGTGAAAGGATGGCCGATTATGGGATGGCTTGCCAGGCTGGGAGGTACCATATTCGTTAACAGGAAGTCAAAAAGGGCCGCCATCGGAGTAATGCAGGAGATAGAGCGCAAGATCGATCACGGCGTCACGGTGATCGTCTTTCCAGAAGGGACGACCTCTGACGGCAAATCGATAAGGAGATTCAAAAGCACCTTTTTCAGCGTCCCGGTGCGCAAGAATGTCCCGGTTACCCCGGTCAGTATAAGGTATCCCGAAGCGTTGCCCGGCACGGTGGCATGGTATGGCGGCATGAAACTTGGGCCGCATTTCTGGAACCTGCTCGGCGGTAAAAGCATAAAAGCCGCTCTGTATTTTAATCAGCCTGTTTATGGCCCGGCCGGGGAGATTTCCGCGGTTGAGGCGAGAAAGCGCCTCTGCACGCTCGCCTACGAAAGCGTTACGACCGGATGCTTCGTGAAAAAGTGATCCTTGGTTCTACTTTACAAGTGTGCTACAATTGAGCGACATATAGGCAGGGAGGAACAACAGATGGGAGTTTTCGATGCTGTCGGCAACACCCCTTTAGTACGAATAGAGAATATCAACCCGAACCCGAATGTGCGTCTTTTCGCCAAACTCGAAGGTAACAACCCGGGTGGATCGGTCAAGGACCGGATCGCGCTTTACATGCTGGAGAGTGCTGAAAAATCAGGGCTTCTGACAAGAGACAAGATAATTCTGGAAGCTACGTCAGGCAACACGGGAATCGGCCTCGCTATGATCGGGGCCGCCAAGAAGTATCGTGTTAAACTGACGATGCCTGCCTGCGTGAGCGTCGAAAGGAGGAAGGTGCTCGAAGCCTTCGGGGCCGAGCTTATCCTGAGTCCTGCCAATGAGGGCACGGATGGGGCGATTCGGCTCGCCCACAGAATCATGGCCGAGCAACCGGACCTCTATTTCATGCCGAACCAGTTCGACAACCCGGCAAATGTGAACGCTCATTATGAAACAACGGGCCGTGAAATCATTATGCAGACCGAAGGGAAGGTCACACACTTTGTTGCAGGTATGGGCACCACAGGCACCCTTATGGGCGTCGGCAAGAGACTGAAGGAGTTCAACGAGAAGATATGCATAGTCGGTGTCGAGCCCGTGAAGGGGCACAGGGTCCAGGGCCTGAAGAACATGACTGAAAGCATCGTCCCGAAAATTTTCGATCCATCGCGCCTGGACGAGAGGCATATAGTCACAGATGAAGAGGCCTTCGACACGACCAGGATGCTTGCGGTCAAGGAAGGTATCTTTGTGGGGATGTCGAGCGGCGCGGCCATGCAGGTTGCGATAAAGAAATCGAGTGAATTGCGCGACGGCGTGATCGTTGTGCTTTTGCCCGACCGCGGCGACAGGTATCTCTCGACGGCGCTCTTTACGTCCGTCTGCGGCAAATGCCCGCCTTAATCGGGTATTCTCCCCCTCTTAAGGTAAGAGGGGGGGAGGGGGAGTTATGAGCATCGATGAATCCATTAAAATAGATCCTGAACTTTGCACCGCTTGCGGCCTGTGCATTGATGTCTGTCCCTTTAAGAACCTGGAACTGGTTGAAGGT
>JBGOVD010000185.1:0-5028 GCA_041477935.1 Dissulfurispiraceae bacterium
ATCGTCACTGGTATGGGTTACTGCACTCGATATAGCGAAGCCGGTCGGCGACGCCTCGGTCTCGATACGGGACTGCTCGGGAAAGCAGATCTGGAGCGGAAAAACGGATGCACAGGGGATCGCGCGGATATCGAAACCGCTGCCCGACCAGAGCCATCTCCCATCCTGCCCGTTCACTCCCGACAATGACACCTATTACGATTCTCCGCAGCTTCGGGCCCTCGATGGAATCAGGGGAGGAATGTTCGTTTTTGCGAAGAAAGAGGCCGACATGAGCTTTGTCCATTCCAGCTGGAACGAAGGGATAGAGGCCTGGAGATACAGTTTGCCGGGCGGTTCTTACAGCGGTCCGGTCATCGCCCATACTGTTTTCGACAGGACGCTCGTCCGTGCCGGAGAGACGGTTCATATGAAGCATTTAATAAGAAAGCATGCGATGGCCGGATTCGACTTACTGCCGGCCCGGGACCTACCCGGAACAGTCATTATCGAACACACGGGCAGCGACAAAAAGTATGAGTTTCCCCTGAAATGGCGCTCACCGGGCATAGCCGAATCTGAATGGAAGATACCCGAAGACGCGAATCTCGGGCAATATGAAGTGACACTGGTAAACAAACTCCAGAAAAAAAGCAGATATAGACGCTACGGCGATGGAGACCGATGGGTATCGGGAAATTTCAGGGTCGAGGAATTCCGCGTGCCCCTGATGAAGGGCATCATACAGCCGCCTAAGGAGCCTGCCGTCAACGTGCCGGAGCTTGATGTAGACATCATGGTGTCGTATCTCTCGGGCGGAGGCGCGGGCAATGCGGACATCAAGCTGCGGAGTGTCGTGCAACCTAAATATGTACGTTTTGATAATTACGACGATTTCTCCTTTGCAAACGGCACTGTAAAGGAAGGGATAGAAAGAAACTCCGGATCGAGATATAGCGGGGATGAGGAAGGCAGTGAAGCCAAAAAGCCGAAGGTCCTTACAAGCGCGGCCACGCTCGATCCATCAGGCGCACTTAGAACTAAAATAGGACCTCTGCCCAAAGCGGATTCTCCGCAGGAAGTAGCCGCAGAGCTTGAGTTCAGGGACCCTAACGGCGAGGTCCAGACAGTGTCGTCGCGGATACCTTTATGGAACTCCCGCGTGCTTGCAGGCATCAAGCCCGATTCATGGGCCGCCTCTAAAGAGTCCTTCAAGTTTCACCTGCTCGCTCTCGATTTAGCTGGAAAGCCATTGGCCGGAGTGCCTGTTCAGGCCGATCTTTTCCAAAGGAAAAATTATACCCACAGGAAACGCCTGATCGGTGGTTTTTATGCATACGAGCATATGACCGAGACCAATAAGATCGGAACTTACTGCGAAGGGACTACCGACGCGAAGGGACTCCTGATCTGTGACGTAAAATCTCCTGTATCGGGCAATGTCATCATCCAGGCCCGTGCGAAGGACAATGAAGGCAATATATCGGCCGCCAACCGGGATGTCTGGGTATATGGAAAAGGTGACTGGTGGTTCGATGTCTCGGACAACGACAGGATCGACCTTCTTCCCGAAAAGAAGAGATACGAACCCGGAGAAAAGGCTAAGTTTCAGGTGCGCATGCCATTCAGAAGCGCGACAGTCCTGGTGACAGTCGAACGCGAAGGCGTCATCGAGGCCTTCACAAAAAAGCTGTCGGGGAAAAATCCGGTAATCGAAGTCCCGATCAAAGGTAATTATGCCCCAAATGTTTTTGTTTCTGCCCTTTGCATAAGAGGCAGGGTCGAGGGCGTGAAGCCCACGGCGCTCATTGATCTGGGCAAGCCCGCCTTCAAACTCGGCATCGCCGAGATCAAGGTGGGATGGAAGGCGCATGAACTGAAGGTCGAGGTATCCTCTCAGAGAGATGTTTACCGGATTAGAGAGAAGGCGCCCGTGAACATCAAGGTGAGGACCGCCGACGGCATTCCGCCGCCGAAGGGAAGCGAAGTGGCCATTGCCGCAGTCGACGAGGGGCTGCTTGAGTTGATGCCGAACAACAGCTGGAAACTGCTTGAGGCCATGATGACTCAAAGGGGATATGAGGTTGAAACTTCCACGGCGCAGATGCAAGTGGTCGGCAAGAGGCATTACGGCCTGAAAGCACTTCCGCATGGCGGTGGCGGAGGAAGGCAGACGACCAGGGAGCTGTTCGATACCCTGCTGCTCTGGAAGGGCACTGTCAAACTGAATGAGAAAGGCGAAGCCTCGGTCGACATTCCGCTCAACGATTCCCTGACCTCCTTCCGGATCGTGGCCGTTGCTACTGGAATCAAGGGACGTTTCCGCGGACTTTTCGGGACGGGGCAGACCTCCATACGCACGACGCAGGACTTGATGCTCCTTTCGGGTCTTCCTGTTCTTGTACGAGAGGGAGATTCTTTCAGCGCGGGCTTTACCGTAAGGGATGCCTCGAAGCGTCCGATGGAGATTACGATTTCGGCCTCATCATCCGGACTGAAACCGCTCGAACCGATCTCGCTTTCACTGCAACCAGGGGAAGCAAAGGAGATATCATGGGACATTTTGGTGCCGCATGGAACCGAATCCCTATCCTGGGAGGTCTCGGCCACTGAAAAGGGCGGTGAGGCCGCCGACAAGCTTAAGGTCAAACAGAAAGTAATTCCTGCCATACGGGTTTCTTCATATCAGGCGACCATAACTCAAGTGAAGGACGCCATGACGCTGGAGGTCGAAAAACCGAAGGATGCCATTCCGGGAAGGGGAGGAATAAATATTACGCTCAAACCCAAACTGGCTGAAGGGATCTCTGGAATCACCGAATACATGAAGTGGTATCCATACTCCTGCCTCGAACAGAAGACCTCTATCGCGGTCGCGCTTAGGGATGCGGTGCGCTGGAAGAGGGTTGTAGACATTATACCGTCGCACATGGACTCCGACGGGCTTCTCAAATATTTCCCCATGATGCAGCACGGCAGCGATGCGCTTACAGCGTATGTGCTGTCGATCTCGGCAGAAGCGGGATGGCCCATCCCCGAAAACCTCAAAGAGAAGATGATCGAGGGACTCACAGGATTTGTGAATGGGAAAGTGATACGTTATTCTTCGCTGCCGACGGCCGATCTATCGATCAGAAAGATCGCGGCCCTGGAGGCCCTCTCACGGTCGAGCGAGATAAAACCGGAACTCCTTGGTTCGATATCTATCGAACCAAATCTCTGGCCTACGTCGGCTGTGATCGACTGGCTGAATGTGCTGCTTCGTTCAAAGGGCCTTCCCGGCAGGACGAACAGACTGAAAGAGGCCGAACAGATTTTGAGATCGAGACTAAATTTCCAGGGCACTACCATGGGCTTTTCGACGGAGCAGAGCGATTACCTCTGGTGGCTCATGGTTTCGACCGATGTAAATGCAGTCAAGAGCGTGCTCACCCTGCTCAACTTCGAAAACTGGAATGAAGACATGCCGAGGGTTGTGAGGGGCGCTGTGGGACGCCAGCACAAGGGCAGCTGGAGCACTACCGTCGCCAACGCCTGGGGCGTGCTTGCCCTTGAGAAATTCTCGCAGAAATTCGAATCGGTGCCTGTAACTGGGAAAACTGCTGCCTCGCTTGCACAGCATACGAAATCCCTCGACTGGACGACAGCACCCAAAGGCGGCAGCATGATGTTCAATTGGCCGAAAGGCAAGGATTCTCTGACCGTCTCGCACTCAGGCAGCGGGAGGCCGTGGGCGACGATCCAAAGCCTTGCTGCAATCCCGTTGAAGGAGTCTTTATCCAGCGGATATAAAATCAAAAAGAGTCTTACCCCGGTGATCAGAAAGGAAAAGTCAGGATGGAGCCGGGGTGATGTGGTAAGGGTCAAGCTTGAACTCGAATCGCAGGCAGATATGACATGGGTCGTGGTGAATGATCCGGTGCCGGCCGGGTCGAGCATACTGGGGACCGGTCTCGGCCGGGATTCCGAGATCCTGACGCGGGACGAAAAACGGACGGGATGGGTCTGGCCCGCCTTTGAAGAACGCTCGTTCGAGGCCTTCAGAGCCTACTATGAATACGTGCCGAAAGGCCGCTGGACCGTCGAATATACAGTTCGCCTGAACAATAACGGCGAGTTTGTCCTGCCGGAGACAAGAGTAGAAGCGCTTTACGCTCCCGAGATGTTCGGAATGTTGCCTAACAGGAAAATGGAGATAGGGAAGTAAACTTCAGTTATAAAAACAACAAACGGCGGCCGCGTACTGCAAGGCCGCCGTCAGATTTCTTTATTCTTAATATGACCACATCGACGGGAGAGGTTGGCCGCTGTAGACTCGGCTCGTGACAAAAAAATCCGGTACCTGTTATTCCTTAACTGCTTCTGATGTGCCTGATTCTTCAGCTACTGCAACTTCAGTATCGACCCCTTCAGCGCCTTCAGTATCCGGCTGTCCCGGGACGTCCTTTTTTACCCTTTTTTGTCTTTTCTCTTCCTGTTTTTTCAGACGATTCAGCTCTTTCTTCCTCTTCTCACTCTTAAATGCACCCGGTCTCGCCAAGAGGCCCTCCTCGCATCTCGTATTTACTTGATTATATCACAGTCCCCGGTGTCCTGTGTTGTCCAGTCCCGACCTTACACCACTGCGACGAGAAATCCGGCGTTGCGCATTCAGGTCACACATCAAAACGCGTTGATTTTACGCCGTCATTTATGTCATTATTAAAGCTGAATTATCGAAAAGTTCCGGTATATTAAGGAGATTCAGCCACAAAGTATTCAAGCTTTGTGGCTTTTTTTGTCATCTCCACGACTTAAATTGTCCGGAGCTATGATCTGGTAGAGCTGTAACAACTGCAGGGAACGGAATATTCCCGGCAGAAGCGGCCTTTACAAAGGGACAAATGGCAAACAGAAATAAGCATTTCGCAAAAATGGAATTAAAGAGACAGAACCGCCTGCTTGCAGGCCTGGTTTCAGAACGCTTCCCCGAAGTATCCGGCATTATCATTAACATGACCTACTATCAGAAAGGCGCCAATCCGGTACTTATGGAGCGCACCATCAACA
>JBGOVD010000329.1:0-3370 GCA_041477935.1 Dissulfurispiraceae bacterium
CCTCGTCCGCAGTGATGAAGGCGGAGAGGTGAGTTTGAAACCGCTCCTGGTTTCGTCGAAAAATGTATGCGACGAGTGCGGTATCTCTGTCCCGGAACCGTCGCCGATCCTCTTTTCCTTCAACCATCCTCTTTGCGCATGCCCGGAGTGCAAGGGGTTCGGCAATATACTCAAATATGACGAAGATCTGATCATCACCGATAAGTACCTCTCACTTGCAGAGGGCGCCATTGAACTCTGGGAGAGGCCGGGGTATCACTGGTGGAAGAACCAGCTGATCAAAGGAGCAAAAAAAGCGGGCATAGATGTCTCGAAGCCATATAACGAGCTCACAGATGCCGAACGGGAGTCGGTATTCAAAGGCAATGGAAAGTTCCACGGCGTAAATACTTTTTTCGAGGAGCTTGAAAGTAAGCGCTACAAGCTCCATGTAAGGGTCTTGCTGAGCAGATTTCGAAGCCCTGTGACCTGTCCGAAGTGCCATGGAAAGCGGCTCTGCGACGACGCCCTCGCGTATAAACTAGACGGTCTTGATATTGCAGATCTCTCCCTGAAACCGCTGGGGCAGCTTTCACATTGGTTCTCCGATATTCATTTATCTCCAATGCAGCGCGATATCGCTAAGGAAGCAATCAAGCAGATAACGCTGAAGCTGGATTTTCTCATTAAAGTAGGTGTCGATTACCTGACACCGGCGCGGCAGGCAAAGACCCTTTCCGGCGGCGAATACCAGAGAGTGAATCTCTCTAACCAGCTGGCATCGGCGCTGACAGGAACACTCTATGTGCTGGATGAACCGACGATAGGCCTTCATCCGCGGGATACAAGACGGATTGCCGATATAATGCGTCAGCTGGCCTCCCTTGGGAATACGATCATCGTGGTCGAACATGACAGGGACATTATAGCTTCGAGCGACTGGGTGGTTGAACTCGGCCCCGGAGGCGGTCACCTGGGAGGAGATATCGTCTTTTCCGGCCCGATCAATGAATTCATGAAGGTTGATACTCGCACGGCAAAGTACCTGCGCGGTGAAGTTCCGAAAGCGGCCACCGGAAGGCGCGATGCGAAAAAACGTTCTTCTCTGTCGCCAGGTCGTTTCATTACTCTCTCGGGCGCATCAGGAAACAATCTTTCAAACATCGCTGTTAATTTCCCTATTGAAGCACTGACGGTCGTTTCAGGCGTATCCGGATCGGGCAAGAGCAGTCTGATCGTAGAGACGCTCTTCAATGCCGTTGCGCGCCACTTCAGGATTGAATCCGACCCTCCGCTGCCATTTATGAAAATCGAAGGGCTCGATAAAATCAAAGGGGTAAGGCTCATCGACCAGAGCCCGGTCGGAAGAACTCCAAGGTCAAATCCGCTGACATATCTGAAAATATTCGAGCCGATACGCAAGCTTTTTTCTCAGCAGCCTGAGGCAAGAGCGCATGGTTACACCCCCGG
Source organism: Dissulfurispiraceae bacterium (assembly GCA_041477935.1). GTDB lineage: Bacteria > Nitrospirota > Thermodesulfovibrionia > Thermodesulfovibrionales > Dissulfurispiraceae > Fen-1308. The sequence goes on from JBGOVD010000329.1 coordinate 1,450, forward strand.
CTTTTTCTCGTTCAATGTGCCTGGCGGCAGGTGCGACACCTGCAAGGGCGAGGGGTACCAGAAGATGGAGATGTATTTCTTCGAGGATATATTTGTGAAGTGCGAGGACTGCAAAGGCAGGAGGTACAAGGAAGAGACCCTGCGCGTGACCTACCAGGGCAAAAACATCAACGATATCCTCGGCATGACCGTTGATGAAGCGTACGCATTTTTCGCTTCATCAACGGAAATCTGTTCCCGCATGGAAATGCTCAGGAGCATCGGCCTCGGATACCTGATACTCGGGCAGCCTGCCACGACACTGTCGGGCGGGGAGGCGCAGAGATTGAAGATATGCGCGGAATTGTCGCGTGCATCTTCCCGCGGCGTGCTCTACATTCTGGATGAGCCGACCGTAGGGCTGCACCATGACGATGTGCTCATGCTGCTGGAGATCTTATGCAGGCTGGTTGATTCAGGCAACACGGTTGTAATTATCGAGCATAATCTTGATATCATAGGAAGAGCGGACTGGGTCATAGACCTCGGTCCGGAAGGAGGCGACAAAGGAGGCTCCGTCGTCTTCGAAGGAACGCCTGAAGGGCTGCAGGGGTCCCTGCTCTCTTATACAGGACGCTATCTGAAGGAGTATTCATAAATATGCTGCTGAAAAAAATAACCCCGGCACTTATGGTAGAAGACATAAAGGCGACCATTGCCTTTTATGAGGAGAATCTCGACTTTGATCTCGTCCTTACAGTCCCGTCGAAAACCCAAATCGATTGGGCGCTGATGAAATGTGGAGAAGTTGAGATCATGTTCCATGCAAAGACCGGCCACTCCGCAAAGAAAAATCATGACAGGGCAGGCACACTTACCTTCCATTTAGAGGGTGAAGGGGTTAAAGAGCTCTATGATGCCCTGAGAAACAAGGTCAAGATCACTCGCCATCTCTACCCCACTTTTTATGGGACGAACGAATTTTCGATGATGGACTGTAACGGATGTGTCCTGGTTTTTTCCGAGAAAATCGGGAAGGAAGAAGATGAATAGGCAATTAAATTAGTGCCGGTTACCAGTCTACCAATAGCGAACTCTTCCCACGTCTACATGGACAAAATCGGAGCCGGGATAATACCCGACGCCCCCCCTCCGAAGCTCGACAGCCGCGCGATGCAAAGTCTTCAGATCATACCCGGGAAAACGTATATCGATGGCCTTGCCGTGTGTGTGAAGACTGCCACTGGCCACACCTCTGCTCATGGCACTTAAGAATGAGTTGGTTTTCTCAGAACGATAGCCCGAAATAACATGGAAGCGTCCCGTGCTTTCCAGCTTCTGCTGAAGCGCAAAAAGGAGGTCTAATAAGCCGGTATCTATCTCCTTCACCTCCCCAGTGCGAAAATCACGCAATATGTGGTTGATATCGGTCAGCGCTTGCGGCACATAGGAGCCTTGCTCGCAGTAGACTGTTGTTACGTTCTCTCCTGTATGAGTGTTATAGAAGGAGAGCTTTCTTTCAGCAGAAAAGAATTTTGATACTGCGGAGGCGGCTTTGTGAGGGAAAAGACACCCAACCGCTGTTACCAACCCCGCCACGAGAAAATCCCTGCGGCCTATCATATGATGAAATGGGACGGAAGACAAATTCTTTACAGGTTTCATAAGTCAATCCTCCGACGCACGAAAGCGATCGTGCATGGATCATTAATTCTTAATTTATGAGATAGTCTTAGAGGGACAATGAACACGTTTCATTTAATCCTTGGAATGTGCCATCTCTGTGCTGCCTGACACTGTCGAGACTAAATAACAGTCCTCTTTTTGTTATAACTCATATCAACCAGAAATGGCAATTATCAAAATAACAAATAGGCGTAGAAATTAATCGCGTTTATCGAAGAGACGGCTTCCGGAGCAAGGCCTCATCAAGGCCCCTGTC
>JBGOVD010000391.1:0-2560 GCA_041477935.1 Dissulfurispiraceae bacterium
ACAAGGAGGAGCCGAAGATAGCTGACTATCGGATAAGCAGAGTGACATCCAAGAGATTCTATTCCATAACGCTCCTCGTCATTGTCGCTGTTCTGGGCTTTCTCACCTTCCAGATACTTAAGCCGTTTCTTTCCCCGATTGCATGGGCGGTGGTAATCGCTCTTGTTTTCTACCCCGTTTATGCCTTTACATTACGGTATGTCCCGTGGAAGATCTTGGCCTCACTAATTACCATCATCATTATCATTACAGTACTCATAGGCCCCTTTACCTATTTTATCGTCTTGCTTGTTGCTGAACTGAAACATCTTTCTGATTATCTCGCCAGCGACAAACTTGGTGCATTGAAGCAGACACTTCAGCAGCCGTCAGTGAGCAACATGATAAGCAGGATGACAGATATATTCGGCGTCACCGAGGCTGAACTTGATGCGGCGATTATCGATTATCTTCAGCGTTTCGGGAAAGAACTGATGTCGCAAGTCACCCGCGGCGCAGGGAATTTCATTGCCGTTGCGATCAACTGTATTTTCATGATCTTTTCGGTCTTTTTCATGTTCAAGGACGGTTCGGACTTCCTGCACAAGATACGCGATTATATGCCCTTCTCGGACGAGGAAAAGAGCCTCCTGGCAACTCAAATGAGAGACATCATAATATCGACTATCTACGGAGGCGTGCTGGTCGCCATTGCGCAGGGAATTGTCGGCGGCATCGCATTTTCGCTGCTCGGCATTCCATCACCCGTGCTATGGGGATTTGCAGTATCCATAGCATCATTCATACCTCTCATTGGATCTTTTACGGTATGGGGACCTGCGGTCATCTACCTGTTCGTTCATGGGGCGACAGCTCAGGCATTTGCACTAATCGGCGTAGGCATTTTCGGCATCAGCATGATAGATAATATCCTGAGGCCCATCATCATCGGCAGCAGGACAAAGATGCATGTGCTAGTGATACTGTTCAGTGTTCTCGGCGGGATTCAGCTTTTCGGTATAATCGGACTTGTAATGGGTCCTCTGGTGCTGGCGGTTTTTGTCTCGGTGATAAAGATATTCAGAAAGGTCGAGTCAAACACGGACGACTCTGCTCAGGCGGACGGATAACTACTTTTCGCGCAGTTTTTCTTCCTCTTCCTGCTCTGTTTTGCAATCAATGCACATCGTAGTAACCGGTCTTGCCTCAAGCCTTTTAAGGCTGATTTCCTGACCGCATATTTCACAGATCCCGTAAGTGCCGCTATCGATCTGTTCGAGGGCTTCCTCTATTTTTTTCAGGAGTTTTCTTTCGCGATCCCTGAGACGAAGGGTGAAGTTACGATCGATTTCGGCAGAAGCCTGATCTCCAAGTTCAGGGAAAAGGGTCTCGTCGGGCAGTGCATTGCGGGTAATTCCGGCACCAGAAAGAAGCTCCTCTTTCTGCATAAGAAGTTTCTTCCTGATTTCCTGGCGTTTCTTTTCCTTGGCTGTGATCTCTTTATCTGTTTTCATATCAATTAATAGTTCCTTTTGGAATAATTATGTTTGTAACGTATCCACCAGAATAACAGAAAAACTTTGCGTGAGTCAAACCTTGCCGGTGTCTGTTCAAAGTAACCTTATAGTTGGAAATCGGGATGAGGGGAATGGAGCAAAGTCTTTATAATGAGATAAGAACAGCATGAGAAAAAAGCTGACGGTGGAGGTCTAAATATAAAATACTTGCAAGGAGTTATCAAAGTAGGATAAAATTATTTGCCGTAGGGCGTGGTGGTATTGACCGCATTAGTTAGTGGTGATTGAATGAACCGGGGGAGTTTATGACAAAAGCTGACATCGTGAATTTATTGTTCGAAAAGGTCGGGCTTCCAAAGAACGAGACTCAGGATATCGTGGAAGTCATATTCGACACCCTCAAACAGACACTCATTGCAGGGGAATCTGTCAAGGTATCGGGCTTCGGGACCTTTACCGTCCGGAAAAAGAGCGCCCGTGTCGGAAGAAACCCCAAGACCAGGGAAGAGGTCGAGATAACCCCCCGAAAAGTTGTAACTTTTAAGGCGAGCGATCAGCTCAAAGAGGCAATCGAGAAGGCGTAAAAGCTGAGGGGAGCATGAATGAAGCTTTTCAGCCGCAGGTCTTAAGGCTATTTCCTGAGAAGCTGTTTTACAAGATCGGAGAAGCCAGCAGACTGGTCGGTGTTGAGACATATGTGTTAAGATACTGGGAATCGGAATTTCCTTTCCTTAGCCCCAGAAAGAGCAAGTCGGGACAGCGGACATATACAAAAAAGGATGTTGATCTCCTCCTGCTGATCAAAAGGCTTCTTTACGAAGAACGCTACACAATCGACGGAGTAAGAAAAAAGCTCGGCGGTATAATGCCCGAGCCGGATACGCAAACCATGGCGGAGGATAGACCCGATCAGGACCCCACCAGGGAAAAGATCCTCAACATGGTCAAGACAAGGCTCAGGCAGATGCTTGAAACCTTGCTATAATCGGGGCGTAGCGCAGCCTGGCTAGCGCACTCGCTTGGGGTGCGAGAGGCCGTCCGTTCAAATCGGATCGCCCCGACCA
>JBGOVD010000350.1:0-3127 GCA_041477935.1 Dissulfurispiraceae bacterium
GGTATCCTCTGGGGAGTGCAGGTGGCGACTACAATTCTGTCGAAACCTATCATGGGGCGACACTCCGATCGCTATGGTCGTAAATCACTGATAACGACGGGCTTAATACTGTGCGCAGTATCGTTTGGCTTCATTCCCGCATTGAGGGACTTTTATCTTCTCATGTGTGCTGCCGCCGTTTTTGGACTTGGAGAGGCCTTTGTTACTTCTTCGGGCGCAGCTTTTGTTGCGGATTTATGCGAAGAAAAACACTTTGGTACGGCAATGGGAACCTTTGGCACCATTTTCGACATCGGGCATGCCGCTGGTCCTATTCTGGCAGGATTTCTGATCATCCGCCTCGGCTATCTGCATTCATTCTGGATTATGTCGGCCCTTATTTTTCTGGCCATCCCGATTTTTATCACACAGGTAAATATTTCGAAAAAATAAGTCAAAAAGCCGCCAGCCTATGCTGCCTCGACAGGCGGCCTTCCGACTAGAGCTGTTTGTTTTAGAAATTATTTGGGAACGTCCTCTGCTTTTGATTTCCCGGCGTACGCTATGCCGTTGTCTGCCGGTGCTTTCATCTTTACAACTTTGATAAAGCCGTACCCCATAGCAACGTGGCAATCGTTGCAATTCTTGATCACGGCCATATACTCTTTCTCAAAAGCCTTGAAATCTTTTGCAAAGATAGCCTTGTTTACGGGAGCAAAGGTATCCTCGTAGAAATTCTTCCACATCGGATACTCAGCCGGCTTTGTCACCTTGGCGGGATTCATGGCGCCGTTCATATACTTGGACATGTAATAGGCCAGTCCCCAGTTGCCACCCTGAGCAGCGAAATAGATGTTCTGAAAACGGTCTCCGACTTCACGCATAGGTATAGCGAATTTCGGCAATGCCCCTTTGATATCGTCCATTTGTTTCTGCATGTCATCGGCAGCATATACGGCTCCGGCAGCGAGCAACAGCATGAAACTGATCATTGTAATCATGAGAGTGGATTTCCTCAACATATCGAGTCTCCTCCGTATTTGAGTTGATAGATGTCATGATCCTGACCAAGCCAGGCACCCGAAGAAAATCTTTCACCTCCTATTTTTATGTTTGCCCGTATAAAAAGTATATTCGAAATCCCCCTCTTCGGCAAAGGCAATATCTATGAACAGCTGTTCCAGGCCGATCTCAATCCTCGTCATCTCAAACCTCCTTTTAGCGAATGTGGTTTTTATTGCATGTTACTCTTGTTTTTATTGTATCACATGTTACATTGCCTGTCAACATATTTTTATCCTCAGGACGTTACTTCCTTTGTTGAACCGGGAAGCGAACAAGGATAGAATAAAGTTGAAGTCATCATGATAAAATTATTGCATCGGGGAGGATATCGATATGAGAAAATACGTTCTTGTCATTATAGCTTTGCTTCTGTTGTTTTCATGGCAGGCATCGGCCGGTCTGCTCGACGATGTCATGAAGGCCGCTGAACAGCCGTCGCAGAAGGCATCGCAAAAGACGCCCGATGATAAAACGACGGTCTCGGGTCTCAAAGAGGCACTTGACATCGGGACGAAGAACGCCGTGAAAAAGGTCTCCAGAGTTGACGGATATTTCGGCAATGAGGCCATTAAGATATTGCTGCCTGAGAAGATCAGGAAGGCGGGCGATATGCTAAGCACCGTCGGGTACAAGAAGGAAGTAGATGATTTTGTCCTGAGCATGAACCGGGCCGCGGAAAAGGCTGCCTCCAAGGCGGTGCCGATCTTCGTAGACGCGATCAGGCATATGACCTTCGACGATGCGCAAAAAATACTCAGGGGCGGCAATACGGCAGCTACGGAATTCTTCAAAGAGAAAACGAGGACCAGGCTCTTCGAAGAATTCAAGCCTGTCGTCACCGGAAGCATGGACAAGGTCGGAGTCGCCCAGTCTTACAAGAAGATGACCGCCGGATACGATAATATCCCCTTCGTGAAAAAGGAGGACGTCGACCTCGACAATTACGTGACGAACAAGTCCCTCGACGGCCTATTCCACATGGTCGGACAAGAGGAGCAGAAGATCAGGACCGACCCGGCCGCGCAGGTGACCGATCTTCTCAAGAAGGTCTTCGGGAAGTAGTCTATACGCCATGATTAAAGACATCACCAAGAAACTGTATTCGGACATACCAAGGGAGACCTTATACCACTATACGACCTTTAACGGATTGCTCGGCATTGTGAAAAGCGGGGCACTGTGGGCCAGTGATATAAGATATATGAATGATTCGGCCGAAATGCGGCATACCGCGGACCTGATAGGCTCGGAGATTGCCGAGAGGATAGCGGGCGGTCATTCAAATCCCAAACTGCTTAACCAGTTTCTCGACTGGGTATCTCATCGTTTCACCAACGGGCATATGCTTTTCGCGGCTTCGTTCAGATCGAACGGCAATCTTCTGAGCCAATGGCGCGGCTACAGTTCGCTCGGCAAAGGCGTGAGCATCGGATTCGATCCGGACCATCTGTTGAAGTGCGCCCAACGCCAATCTTTCCAGGTCGGCAGATGCATCTATGAGCCCGAAGAGCAGAACAGTCTGATCAAACAGGTTGTCGATGTGGTTGAAGTTCTTGCCGCCGAGTACGGCAGGGCTTTTGACGAATCCGGAAGGCAGTCTTCGCAATTCTACCACTCGGTTTTCGAAAAAATAGAGAGCGACCTGCTGCGCATAGCGGCTATCCTGAAACACCCGTCATTCCAGGAGGAGGATGAATGGCGAATAGTCTCGCCGGTACTGACCGATTACGTGAACTCACCCGTCCTGTTTCGGGAAGGAACGTCGATGCTCGTTCCTTACATTGAATTCTCGCTGCTGTGTGAAAAATACGGCAAGATACCTCTAAAGCATATCTTTCTCGGACCGACCCCGAACATCGACCTTTCCATGAATTCGCTCACGATGTTCTTAACCAAGAAGGGTATCGAGCCGGAAAAGGGGATCGAGTATTGCAGGATTCCATACCGGCAGCGGTGACCTCTTGCTCATGGTTTCAAATCGGTATATTCGCCTGATTCGATAAGAACGGATTCGCGTAATGGCTGAATATGAAAGTAGAGCCACGCCTCGACTGTATTCCCATCTTCAAGTTTAACAGGGACC
>JBGOVD010000179.1:0-5151 GCA_041477935.1 Dissulfurispiraceae bacterium
CAACCAGCGGCATTTCTTTTTTCTGGATAGCCTCTTCGTTCACAACGCATTCGGAGACTTCCTTCTTTGAAGGTATCTCGTACATGATCTCCAGCATTACATCCTCGAGTATCGACCGCAACCCCCTGGCTCCCGCCTTTCTGGTAACAGCCTTTTTTGCAACTGCTGCGAGAGCGCCCTCAGTAAACTTCAGCTTCACATTGTCGAGTGAGAGAAGCTTCTGGTATTGTTTGACCAGTGCATTCTTCGGCTCTGTCAATATTTTTATCAAGGCAGCCTCATCAAGGTCGGTAAGCGTTGCGATCACCGGCAGCCTGCCGATGAATTCCGGAATGAGCCCGTACTTCATCAGGTCCTCGGGCTCCACGGACTCAAGAAGGTTCGCCGCTTTCTTCTCATCCTCCTTCAACGGTTTCGAGCCGAAGCCGATCCTCTTTTTCCCGCTCCTCTCCTCAATGATCTTGTCAAGGCCTACAAACGCTCCTCCGCAAATGAAGAGGATATTGGTGGTATCGAGTTGGATATATTCCTGCTGCGGATGCTTCCTTCCGCCCTGCGGAGGGATGTTTGCCACAGTACCTTCGATGATCTTCAGGAGGGCTTGCTGAACACCTTCTCCCGATACGTCCCTCGTTATGGAGGGGCTGTCGCTTTTCCGGCTGATTTTATCGATCTCGTCAATGTAGATAATGCCGACCTGTGCCCTTCCGACATCGTAATTCGCGGCCTGCAGCAGCTTTAGAAGAACATTCTCGACATCTTCTCCGACATACCCGGCCTCGGTAAGCGTAGTCGCGTCCGCAATGGTAAACGGCACATCCAGAAGCCTCGCCAGCGTCTGGGCAAAAAGCGTCTTGCCGGTTCCTGTAGGACCGATAAGCAGTATGTTGCTCTTCTGCAGTTCCACGTCCGATTTAGAGCCTTTGAAAATCCTCTTGTAATGGTTGTGAACGGCCACAGAAAGGATCTTCTTGGCCCTCTCCTGCCCTATCACATAGTCATTGAGGAATTTATGTATCTCAGCAGGCGTGGGTAATTTCTTAGCAGTCCCTTCCTCGTGACTGCTAAGTTCTTCTTCTATAATCTCATCACACAAGCTGACGCATTCGTTGCAGATATAGACCATCGGCCCCGCTATCAGTTTCTTGACTTCATCCTGGGCCTTTCCGCAGAAAGAACACCTCAGGGCCACCTCATTATTCTTTTTAGCCATCTTATCCTCCATATGCCGTGCAATACCGGCACTATGAACTTCAGGGAGGGCGAGACAGCGTCCTCGCCCATGCTTCCCATTTCTTATTTCTTCGGAACTTCCTTCAGTGAAAAGATAACTTCGTCGACAAGTCCGTATTGTTTGGCATCGTCGCCCGACATGAAGTAATCTCTCTCTGTATCGACCCTTATCTTTTCGAGGTCCTGCCCGGTATGCTTGGCCAGGATGCCGTTCAGCAGGTCCTTCATCTTCAATATCTCGCGCGCATGGATCTCCACATCTGTGGCCTGCCCGTAAAATCCGCCGATAGGCTGGTGGATCATGATACGGGAGTTAGGCAGGGAAAACCTCTTGCCTGCAGTACCCGCACACAGCAGCAGCGCACCCATGCTTGCAGCCTGGCCGATGCAGTATGTGCAGATATTCGGCTTTACATACTGCATGGTGTCGTATATGGCGAGACCTGCCGTTACGGAACCGCCGGGAGAATTGACATAGATATGGATATCCTTATCCGGGTCCTCAGTCTGAAGAAACAGCAGCTGGGCAATAACCACATTTGCAACGTTGTCATCTATTTCGGTACCGAGAAATATGATCCTGTCTTTGAGCAGCCGCGAATAGATGTCATAAGCGCGCTCGGTCCTTCCAGTCTGTTCAATTACAATAGGCACTATGCTCATAGGTTACTCCTTTTCAATCTTTGCTTTGCCTAGTAGGGCCTTCATGGCCTTCTTTTCATATATGGCGTTCTTGATACCGTCAAGTGAACCGTCCCTTGCGACATAATACTTGATGACATTTTCAGGAGTGACATAATATCTCCGGGAGAAGTTGAGGATCTCTTCCTTAAGTTCATCCTCCGAAACCGTTATGCCCTCCCTTTCTCCTATTATATCCAGAAGTATGGAGACTTTCGCACTCTTTTCGGCCTTGGGCCTGTATTCCCTGATGAGTTCCTCATGCGTTCCGGGATGCTTGCCTTCGGCACTGACCTCTCCGATTATACGATCGAGTTCGAAATTTACCATCCCATCCGGGGCATCGAATGCATGGGCGGCTAGTAGTTTCTCGATGAGCTCGATCTGTTTCTTACGGTCCGCCTCGGCGGTTTTCGAGGCGAGCACATCCTCTCTAATCCGGTCCTTCAAGGTTTGCAGGTTCTCTATTCCCATATCTTTTGCCAGTTCGTCGTCAATGGCCGGTATGTTCTTTCTTTTTACGTCCTTAATCACCATCCGGAACTTCGGGGTCTTGCCTGCGAACTGCGTGGACGAATCGTCGGGGAAGGCTATTTCGGCTGAAAACTCTTCACCCTTTTTCTTTCCGGTGAGGGCATCGAAAAACTCCTTCGGATAGGGGCCGCTGCCTACTTTAATGACGGCGTCCTTAGTCTCGACACCATCATCGCTAGTGTAGTCAAGCGTCACCAGATCGCCTGATGCAACGGCGGCATCGATTGCCTCAAACGTACCCTTTTCCTCGGCAACACTGTTTATGATGCTGTCAATCTCCTCATCCTTAATCTCAATCGGGATATCCTTTACCGGCATATTCTCATATTCCAGGTTTTCGATCTTGGGCCTGACCTCGACCGTAAAGGTCATGACAATCGGTTCATTCCTCTTGAAATCGATACCCTCTTCCATTTCAGGCTTTGCAACGGGCTTTATATCCGCCTCTTTGACCGCCTCCATGTAATATTCGGGTACGAGTTTTTCTAAAACCTCCGATTCGACTCCCTTGCCAAAGCGCTTCTCGATTATCGACATCGGTGCCTTACCGGCCCTGAAGCCGGGAAGGTTTGCGCGCCGCTGAGCCTCCAGAAGACCTTTTCGGATCTCGGTTTCTACGACATCGTCCGGAATTTCTATGGTAAGACGTTTCTTTGTCGATGAGATTTCTTCACAGGACTTAATCAAGGGAGCCTCCTAAAAATATGATTTGCGTATGATTTTCAAACATTTAGTTTAAAGGTTGAAGCTGTCCTTTGTCAATTTGGCAGCTGCAACCGGAGTATTTATCCAAAATATCGAAATCTCACATTATTTCTACGGCTATTATACAGCAATTTCAATAGTCATTCGGCTTTGGGCTGACCGGATTTGTCGTTACCATAGAGTTTAAAGTGTCGCCTGTTGACTTTGGAGAATACTTATGATAATCTGTTATTATCGTATGGCGATATCGGAGATTGATAATGATAAGGGATTTTTTTCTGGGCTTCATAAGGATCCATATCCTTCATCACGCCGCCAAGGAGCCGGTATACGGCCTCTGGCTCATCGAAGAATTGACCCATCACGGGTACAAAGTGAGTCCCGGCACACTCTACCCTACGCTTCACAAACTCGAGGAAGATAAACTCCTGAAATCCTATGCGGAAAACCACCGGGGAAAGATAAGAAAGTATTACAAGACGACGCCCAAGGGCAATCGCATGCTGGCAGAGGCAAAAGAAAAAATAGACATCCTGGTCAGAGAGATCAACGAGTGATCTTCGTTCAGGAAGGATCTGAGATGCAGTTAAGCACGGCAGTGCGCGCTTCACATAACAAGCAATTAAAGGAGAGATTCCAAATGAAAAATAATTTCGCTTTTCAGGTAACAGGTAATGTCCACCGGACAGGACACCTGACTGTACTGTTATGCACATTCCTGATAGTATTAGGCGCATCTGTTGTTTGGGCGGGTCCCCCGTTCGTTACGGACGATCCTGAACCGGTGGAGTACAAACACGGCGAATTCTATGTAGCCTCGGTAACCGGACACAATACGAATGGGACATCAGGCACATTGCCTCATTTCGAGTTTAACTACGGCCCTCTGCCGGACGTCCATCTTCATATCATCACTCCATTCGCTTATGACAAACCGCGCGGAGAGTCGATGCAATGGGGCTATGGTGATACTGAACTCGGAGTTAAATACCGTTTCATCCACGAGACCGACTCGATTCCCCAGGTCGGTACGTTTCCTATCGTCCTGCTTCCATCGGGCGACAGCACCAAAGGCCTCGGCGAAAGACGAGTCAGATTTATAGTGCCAATCTGGCTGCAGAAAAGTTTCGGGCCATGGACGATTTATGGAGGCGGCGGATTCTGGCATAATCCAGGCCCTGATAACAAGAATTTCTGGCAGACGGGATTGGTCGTAATGAGATCACTGTCAAAGACTTTTTCTGTCGGTGCCGAGGTTTTCAATTTCACCGCGCGCGCACACGGTGAAAAAAGCGAAACAGGATTCAATGTCGGGACCGTGATTAACGTAACCGAGGATCATCACGTTTTATTCTCAGTGGGTCGCGATATCGCCGGTACCGATAAAAACACGTTTAACATGTATGTTGCTTATCAGTTCACTTTCGGACCGCATGAGGAGAAAAAATAGTATTCCAGAGAAAGAGGCTTCGTAGCAAGTAATGGATGACAGACTGCCATTGGGCAGTGAGTATTCTCCCAAAAGCGACAGGAGGTAAACAGGATGAGAAGGATGATCGTAGTGTTCCTGGTGATGTCACTGTTCATTATCGGACTTGTGGCATCGAGCGCCCTGGCTGAGGTCAGCAAGGCCACTCAGAAAAGTGAATATGTCGGTTCTACTACCTGCCAGAAATGCCATAAAGTAGAGTACGACAGCTGGAAGCTTACCTTCCACAGCAAGATGGTCAGGAAGAAGGATGAAGGTATACTCAAGGACGTTGTCGATAAATGGAAAACTGACGGGTTCGATCCCGGGCCGACTACAGGCAATGTCACTGGAGCCAAGTTCACAATTGACGACGTACAGTATACAATCGGATCAAACTGGAAACAGCGCTTCCTCGTGAAGGACGAATCCACAGGAGGCTATCAGTTTCTGAATAAGCAGTTCAACAGGATGAGCGGTAAGTGGGAAAACTACGGCAACAAGAATGATTGGGACACGATGTGCGCAAC
>JBGOVD010000149.1:0-5664 GCA_041477935.1 Dissulfurispiraceae bacterium
CACTATGTCGGGATTACCGTCGCCGTCAAAATCGCCAACGGTGAGACGCCGCGCACTGAAAGGCATTTTATATGACAGAAGGGCTTCGCCTTCGCGGGGGGCAAATACCCCTGAAGAAAATTTCAGCTGCTTTACCGTTGCCACATGGATCGAAGTCTTTATACCCGAAAACTGTTTTCCGTCGGCCACCCAATAAAGCTTCTGAGACACTTCGACAGTCGTCTTCTCCTCTTCCGAGCTGAGGACGAGGGCCACCTCGGCGCCCTTTGTCCTGGCTTCGGCAATCACCTCGGCAGGAGTTGCATTAAGAAGTGCCGTATCTATCAGCTCGAAGCGGCCTGAATCAAGCAAGGAGTGGTAATAGGCGTCCCCGAGATACCAATCAATATTGCCCTGATAAAATAAAAGCCTTATTTTTCGTGCCGGTATTTTGACCTTGGAGCCCTGAAAATCTTCGGGCTTGCCGGTAATAGTTGTCCCTTTTGCAGAAGATGCATCGGCGGAGATGACATCGAATGTACCTACTTGTGCCTGGACATTTCCAAGGGGTTCTTTGGTGACCGGGTGGATGAAAGGCGCCCCTTCCTTGAATGCGGTAATCCTCATTCCCACTTTGACCGAAGCCGCTGTGCCTTTGTCGATAGTGACCGACTGTCCATCTGCAGAGCTGATGTTTCCGGTGACTGGGACAAAGTAAGAGAGTATTTCTTCCTTCAGGCTGCTGAGAGAAGAGCCGAGTGCAGCTACGGATGGTTCATTCTTTTCCGCGGCGCCGCAGGGAAGCGGCAGTAACACCGCAGCACAGGCGACAAGTAATATAAACGCTGCTATCTTTTTTATCATTTAAATGGAGCACCCCCGGATCGATCTCAAAAATGCAAATATCAGTTTAAAATATAGCCCGAATATAAGTCAAAACCCTTGACTAAAGGAGGTATTTAAGGTTTAAATAAAATCCATGAGAAAAATGTCCGTGTTCTTCATGTCAGTGTCTGTTCTGATGGTTATCATGTTTCTTGCCGGGTGCGGGAAAAAAGAGGTGAAGCCTGAAGAGGCTTACGACCCGGAGAAATACCTTGCGAAGGCTGATACGATGGTGGGCGAGAAGAATTACGATGAGGCCCGCAAGGTCCTCCTCGAGGTCAAAAACCGGGATTCGCAGAAAAAATACGGCGCGTTGGCCCAATTGAAGATAGCCGACACTTATATCAAGGAAGGCGACCCCGACCTCGCTATTGCGGAATATCGCAAGTTTATTGAGAATTATCCCGACAATCAGTTTGCCTCCTATGCCCAGTATCAGATCGCTATGGCTTATTACTCCCAGATCGAATCTCCGGACAGGGGTACAGGTGCGGCAAAGAGTGCACTCATAGAGTTCAACCGTCTTAAGCAGCTTTATCCGAGGAACCCGTATCGGGACGTAGTAGAACTCAGGATTGAAAAGGCAGAGAATACCATTGTCGACGGTGACTTCATGATCGGCGAATTCTATTTTAAGAAAGAGTCGTATAGCGCTGCGATCGACAGGCTCGAAGGCCTGCTCAAAAAGCATCCCGACTACAAGAGGGCGGACCAGACTCTCCTTATTATAGGGAAGTCATATAAGGCACTTAAAATAAACGATAAAGCCAAAGAGGTTTTTAACCGGCTCATTGAAAAATACCCGGCGAGCGCTGCCGCAAAAGAGGCCACGAAGCTCTCCCCACGTTAATCCAGAATGTATCATCGAGGAGTACCGCGATTTGCGACCTGAATATTATCCGGCATTTTTAGACCTCAGAGGTAAAAAATGTGTTGTTGTCGGCGGAGGAAGGGTTGCGGAACGTAAGGTGAAGGCTCTGGTAGCATCCGGGGCTGATGTCCATGTGATAAGTCCTCAACTTGTCGCTGCGCTTGAAAGGCTCAGGGCAAAGGGTGCTATCCGGCATATCGCCAGGGCATACAGGAAGGGCGATCTCAGGGATGCTTTTCTGGTTTTTGCAGCGACATCCGACGAGGACATCAACAGGACTGTGTCAAGGGACGCACCCTTTCTGGTCAATGTCGCCGATGCGCCCGCACTGGCTAATTTCATCGTACCGGCGGTGGTTAAGAGCGGGCCTTTGAAGATAGCGGTCTCGACCGGAGGAGCAAGCCCTGCATTGGCCGCTTCCGTGAGGCGGGAGCTTGAGGTCCTCTATGGTAAAGATGTGGGGCGTTATCTCCTGCTTATCGGGAAGCTGAGGAAAGAGGTTATGGAAACAGTCGTCGACTCGAAGGCCAGGGAAGTTTTTTTCAGGATGGCGGGATCGGCAGAAATCCTCGGCATCATCCGCAATGAAGGCTTCATGAAAGCGAAGGCGAAAATAATGGAAAGGCTATCGCAGTTGAGGGGGGCGAAATGATCAATGTCGGTGTTATCGGAGTCGGGTATCTCGGGCAGCATCACGCCAGGATATTTTCGGAGCTCGAAGGCGTGAGGCTGACCGCCGTTATCGACGCCGATCTGAAAAGGGCCGAAGAAATAGCTGCAAAATATGGAGGAAAGGCCTTTGCCGATCATCGCGAGGCCATGGGCGCGGTCGATGCATTCAGCATAGCCGCGCCGACGACCATGCATCACCGCATAGCGCTGGACTGCATCAGGGCAGGCAAGGATATACTGGTCGAAAAGCCGATAGCTGCAACCATCGAAGAGGCCGACGACATCATCCGCGAATCCGACAAACGCGGGGTGATTGTGCAGATAGGTCATCTTGAAAGGTTCAATCCCGCTGTCCAGGCGGTATTCCCTCTGATCACACATCCTGTTTTTTTCGAGGCCGAGAGGCTCTCTCCCTTTCTGGGAAGGGGCATCGACGTTGACATCACCCTTGATCTGATGATCCATGATATCGACATCATACTGGCCATCCTTGCACACGGGGGGGCCGCGCCGGAGGTCAAGGACATAAAGGCTTCCGCCGCAAAGGTGCTCACTCCGAATATCGACGAGGCCAGGGCATGGTTCGAGTTTGAAAACGGCGCACAGGCGCTCCTGACCGCCAGCAGGCTCTCTTTCGAGAAGTCGAGGAAGCTGAAGATTTTCCAGGATGATACCTTTCTGCTCGTCGATTATCAGGGCATGGAGATAAAACGCTTTTCAAACGAGAATGGTAAAATAGCATCTGAGACGATCCCTGTTGCGAAGCATGAGCCCTTGAAGGAAGAGCTAAGGGACTTCATCGATTGCATAGTCAAGAGGCGCAGGCCGCTTGTTTCGGCGTCGGACGGCAGGAACGCCCTGAAGATCGCCATGAAGATAAGTGAAATGATACCAGTAATGAAAAAAAAGAAAGGACAAGCGCCGAAGATATAAATCGGCGGAAATGGGTGACATTCTTATGATACCGATGCTGGATCTGAAAAAGCAGTACCTCGAAATAAAGGATGAAATACTTTCGGCAGTGAGCGAAGTCCTCGAAAGTTCCCAGTATGTGCTGGGCAAAAAAGGCGCCGAACTTGAAGATAAGGTCAAAGCGTACCACGGGATGCAGGAGGCGATAGGTGTTGCGTCCGGGACGGATGCCCTCCATCTTGCCGTCCGCGCCTTGGGAATAGGCGCTGGAGATGAGGTCATTACGACCCCCTTCACCTTTTTTGCCACGGTGGAAGCTATAATGTATGTCGGCGCGCGTCCCGTATTTGCCGATATAGAACCGGACACTATGAATATCGACCCGGCATCGGTCGATAGACTCATCACGAAAAAGACAAAGGCAATTATGCCTGTCCATATCTTCGGACATCCTGCGGACATGGACAGGATAATGGGGCTCGCAAAGGCGCATGGGCTCAAGGTCATCGAGGATTGCGCGCAGTCCTTCGGTGCTTCCCTGCACGGCAAAAAGACCGGCAGCTTCGGCGATGCGGCCTGCTTCAGCTTCTACCCGAGCAAGAACCTTGGCGCCTACGGCGACGGAGGAATGCTCATTCTCAATGATCACGAGGTGGCCGACATGGTAAAGAAATTGAGGAACCACGGCTCCAAGGGAGGCTACCGTCACGAATGCCTCGGGTACAACAGCAGACTCGACGAGCTTCAGGCCGCCATTCTACTGACTAAACTAAAAAGAATAGATGAATACAATGCGAAGAGACGCCAAAAGGCGGCACTCTATACTCAATTGCTTTCGGGCGTGGTTAGGTGTCCGGTCGAAAAAGAAGGCGCCGTGCATGTGTATCACCAATACACGATCAGAAGCAGCAGGCGCGGCGACATCCAGAAATTTCTGAAAGAGCGCGAAATGCCCTCCGTGATTTACTATCCGTTTCCTCTGCATCTGCAGGAGGCAATGGCGTTTCTTGGTCATAAGGAAGGTGATTTCCCGGTGACGGAACAGGTTTCCCGGGAAGTGCTTTCGCTGCCGATGTATCCGGAACTGGACGAAAAGGACGTACATCTTATCTCCGATACAATTCGTCAATGTCTCACGTAACGATAGAAAGGGTAATGATCATTGCCGGGGAGAGCTCCGGAGAACTTTACGGGGCCTTTCTTGCAAGAAGCATCGCTGCCCTCTCTCCAGGCGTAAGGATAACCGGTGTGGGCGGAGACCGCATGGCGGGGGCGGGCGTAGAATTGATCTCCAGGATATCAAGTTCCTTCGGCCTGATCGAGGTTATCAGGACATACCGTGAGCTTAGGAATACCTTCCGCAAGGCTGTTGGTGCCCTGTCATCCTTCGTGCCCCAGGTCCTTGTGCTGATCGACTATCCCGATTTCAATCTCAGGCTTGCTGCCGAAGCGAAAAAGAGAGGGATAAAAGTCCTCTACTATGTGAGTCCACAGGTATGGGCCTGGAGAAAAGGCCGCATCTATACAATTAGCAAGCTCGTCGATAGAATGGCGGTAATCCTCCCTTTTGAGGAGCATCTTTACCGCGAGACAGGACTATCCTGTGAATTTGTCGGACACCCCGTGGTGGATGAGATTCGCGAGATCATCGGGCAGGAGGGCTTCAGCCCGGCTGATATAGGGTCCGCCGAACTCAAGACGAGCATGAAGCGGAAGTTGGGACTTGACATGTCGAGGCCGGTCATCACGGTCATGCCGGGGAGCCGGCGCCATGAGATATCGAGGCTTCTGCCGGTCCTTTCGCAGTCGATATCCGAGATCCAAAAAAAGTACCCCGAGTATCAATGCATCATCCCTGTTGCCCCCAATATCGACAAAAGGCTCTTCGAGGACGCAGCCCTTCCGGCGTCGTGCCGTCTGATTCAGCAGGGGGCCATCGAAGCACTCGCAGCATCGGATGCCGCGGTTATTGCTTCGGGCACATCCACGCTTCAGGCAGCCCTTCTGGAAACACCCATGGTGGTTGTATACAAACTTTCCCCGATCACTTATTTCGTCGGAAAGCTTATCGTCAAGGTCAGGTATATCGGCCTGGTGAACCTGCTGCTTGAAAACTCTGTGCAGGACGACACAGGCGTCCGGATCAAAGAACTGCTTCAGGATAATGCTTCCGCTGCGAATATCTTCTCTGAACTATGTAATATTATAGACAGCCGTAAAAATCGGGATTAGAATCAGGCGCAGATCTCCAACAACAGGGTAAAATAAAAACGAAAGAGCGAATCGTCGAGCGTTGCCGACATAGTACTAGAACTAACCAAAGAAAAAAAGCGATGGGACGCTAA
>JBGOVD010000097.1:0-7036 GCA_041477935.1 Dissulfurispiraceae bacterium
AGAGTTCGCGGCATTTCCTCAATATCTGCATACCGTCGACCTTCTCCATCCTGAGATCGGTGAGGACGACATCGAAACGCCGCTCTTCGAGCAAGGTAAGGGCGTTGGCACCGCTCTGGGTGCTGGTGACCTCATAGCCTTCCTTCTTCATGACATGCTCTAGGTTCCTGAGGGCAACCCGCTCATCGTCGACGATCAATATTCTGGCTGAACTCTGCATTCGATTATTCCCTCCTGCTTGCCTGCCGGCTACATCTTTTTGCCGGGTGTACTCTTCCCGGGATTTTGAGGCACGGGCAGCCTCATGAGAAAAGTAGTGCCTTTGTTCACTTCGCTATGCGCACCGATACAACCGCCATGTTCCTCGATAATCTCATGTACAATCGAAAGGCCGAGCCCCGATCCTTTGCCCACATCCTTTGTAGTGAAGAAGGGATCGAATATCTTCCCGATTATCTCCTGCGGGATTCCCTTGCCAGTATCGGTGATCTTGATATAGACGGCTTCACCCTCAACCGAACGAGGAAGCATACTCGTGCATTCTTCGGAAAGATAGGATTCAAAGTTCTCCAGCTTGCCTCCCGTTGTTTTTCGGGCCCTTATCTCTATCCTGCCTTCCTCTCCCACCGCTTCGATTGCGTTCTTTACGAGGTTCAAAAATACCTGTTGCATTCTCTGCTTGTCGGCGAAGATGCTGATGTCTGCGGGTATGTCCCTGACGATCTCCACCTTCGGCGGTATCTGGCCTTTGACGAAGCGTATCGTCTCCAAAACAAGGTCTCCAAGACTAAGGTCCTCGCGCTTGAATTCCTTTGCCCTCGAGAATTCAAGGAGCGACCGGACGATATTCTTGGCCCTGTCGGATTGGTCCTCGATCTGGGACAGGAGTTCGCGCCGGTATTCCGGGTCGAGCTCATCCATCTCTTCGGAGAGAATCTGGCATGACGTTGAAATGTTCGACAAGGGGTTGTTGAGTTCATGCGCTACTCCGGAAAGGAGCGTTCCAAGGGAGGCCAGTTTTTCGGACTGGATAAGGTTCCTCTGGCGCATTTCGAGCTCCTTGATCATCTTGTTGAAGGCATCGGCAAGGGATACGATCTCCTGGTCGCTCGAAGCTATGGCGACGGTGCTGAATTTCCCGTCAGCTATGGATTTCATCGTCCACTCCAACGATTTGAGAGGCTTTACAACGATCTTCGACAGTATCTGCCCGATGGCCACGCCTGCAAGAGAGAGGAATGCGATTACGTAGATAAGGTATCGACCTGCCTTTCCCAGCAGGCCCTGGAGTCGCTCGCGCTCGATCTTGGAGATACTCTCCGCAATTGTGATGATCTCCTTGCCTTTTTCCCTGATCGCCTTTTCCCCTGCCGACCTTTGGGGGGCCGACTTTCTATCGAGAGATGCAAACTGTTCCATAAGTCTTCTGTATGAATGAAGGCCATCCCGCATCGTATAGAGCTGGCGGTACACGGCTAGGTCCTTGTATTCCTCGATATTTGCATCCAGTATCTCCTGGGCTTTATCCACATATCGAATGTTTTCCTGATAATCTTCAGTCTGCTCATATAGGATAAAGTTTTTTTCGAAGCGCCGAATCTCCAGGGTCGTATCAAAGAGTTCCGTGATGACCGCGCTGAATACTATCTTCTTTTCGAGGAACATCAGCGTCATAAATGTAAAGACAGCCATGCCGATGATGACCGCGACAGCTGCGTAATAACCGACGACTATTTTCTGCCTAATGCTTGTCCTGTACTTGAACATAAGCTAATTCTATCACTCGCTATTGCAAATAGCAACAGCCCTGCGCTTCTTGCAACATATTGTCCGAAGGGGGCGCGTTAGCTTGATAATCGGCTGCATTTGCGTCTCGGAATCCCGGCGATGTTTCATGTTGAAGCAAGCGCGCACCGCCCGCGACCTATTAGATACCCTATTTTCACGGTTTTTCAACGAAAATGAACTGGGCACGATAAATGCTCTGATTCAAGTAAATATCACAATGTATGACCCGGCCGCTTGGAAGTGTTTCCAACGCTGCCGCAGAAGCAAAAAGGAGGCACACCATGAAATCACTGGGCAAAAGAATCGAGAATATGTTTGTCGCTATCACATTTGCCGAAGCAGGAGAATTTGAGACCGCCAGGGAATACCTGAGAGAGGAAGAGCGGCCGAGGCAGTTCGACCGCGTTGTCCCGACCATGAGGCCGAGAAAGGAACTCAAGGCGCCGGGTTTGCAAAAGAGGTAAGCGGCTGAGGTGTTGGCAAGGGGATGCATTTGTGTAATAATGTAAGCAATGAGTTTTTTCAGGAAGAGTGAGGATAAGCAACAGACAGCCGCTATCGATGACCTGAAGCAGAAGATCGATGCGGCAAAAATGCCTGCCGAAGTCCGGGAGATTGCAGAGAACGAACTTCTTTCGATGTCCCGGATCAGCCCCGTAATGGCTGAATATTCGATAGGGCTGACATATATAGAATATCTGGCCGGTCTCCCATGGAACAAAAAGACCGAAGATCACCTTGATCTCCACCTGGCCGAAATGATCCTCAGCGAAAGGCATTTCGGCCTGGGCAATGTTAAGGAGAGAATACTCGAACATCTTGCCGTCAAGACACTCCTTCTTTCCCAGAGCAAACGCCCGCACATTTTGATCGTAGACGACGAAGAGGTTGCCGTAAGGAACCTCGAGCATGTACTTCAGAAAGAAGACTATACGGTTGAAACAGCTTTGAGCGGTGCTGAAGCTCTCAGGAAGATGGATATATCTTCGTTCGATGTTGTGCTGACCGACCTTAGGATGCAGAAGATGAGCGGCATGGAACTACTCGAAAAGATCGGGGTTGCATACCCTGAGACCAAGGTCATAGTCATAACGGCTTTTGCCTCCATCGAATCCGCGACCGAGGCTATAAAGAAAGGCGCATTCAACTATATAACTAAACCCTTCAAGCTTGACGAGGTCAGATCCGCTGTGAAAGCTGCAGTTGAGAAGGCTTCGAATCTCTCGATCAAAGGGTCGGTTTTATGCTTTGCAGGCCCGCCTGGTACGGGAAAGACATCCCTGGGTCAGGGCATTGCGGAAGCCCTCGGTAGAAAATTTTCGAGGATATCTCTTGGCGGCGTGCGTGATGAGGCGGAGATAAGGGGACATCGCAGGACATATGCGGGCGCCATGCCCGGAAGGATAATCGAAGAGATCCGGCGAGCCCAGAGCGCTAACCCGGTTCTCATGCTCGACGAGCTCGACAAGATCCATAATGAATCTAGGGCAGACACCGCTTCGGCACTCCTTGAGGTCCTTGATCCCGAGCAGAACCATAGTTTTATAGACCATTATGTGGACGCCCCGTTCGATCTGTCGAGCGTCATGTTCATCGTGACTGCAAACGTGGCCGACAATATATACGAGCCCCTGCTTGACCGGCTGGAGGTCATCGAATTTTCGGGATATACGGAAGAAGATAAGGAAATGATCGCCGAGCGATATCTTGTCCCGCGCCAGATACGCCAGCAGGGCCTGTCTGAATGTCCCCCGGAATTTACAATGAAGGCGATAGCCAAAATTATCCAATCCTATACTAAAGAGGCCGGACTCAGGGGTCTTGAGCGCCAGATCTCAACTATATGCCGCAAGATAGCCAAAGAGATCGTGCTGAATAGTTGTCCAGCGAAAAGCAAAACAGTCACACCTAATGTGGTGGAAGATTTGCTCGGACCGAGGAAATACTATTTTGAAGCGGCAACGGCAAAAAACAGGATAGGTGTGACAACAGGTCTTGTCTGGACCGAAACCGGCGGCGACATCATCTTTGTTGAAGCAGCAAAGATGTGGGGCAGCAAGGAACTTATTCTCACCGGTTCCCTTGGCACCGTGATGCGCGAGTCTGCCCAGGCTGCGCTGAGCTACATTAGAAGCAATGCCTCAGTTTTCAATCTTCCCGAGGATTTCTTCGAAAATCACGATATCCATATCCATGTGCCTGCGGGCGCAATTCCGAAGGATGGCCCCTCAGCCGGAGCCACAATTGCCATGGCGCTCATCTCGCTGTTGATGGGAAGGCCTGCAAGGAGGGATGTAGCTGTGTCGGGCGAACTCTCTCTCGGTGGCCGGATACTGCCTGTGGGCGGTACGCGGGAAAAGATCCTGGCTGCCAGCAGAGCCGGAGTCAAAGAGGTGATCCTGCCTTTGAAGAACAAGGTGGATATCGACGACATGCCGGACAAGATGAAAAAGGACCTTAATTTCTTCTTCGCAGAAAGCATCGAAGAGATGGTTGACAGGGTACTTATCTAACCTGTTGTTCATTGATTTGCCTGCCTTTATTTATCCTGATTGCGCAGTATAAGAACATAGCTGAGCCTCTCTGCCGGCATTCGTCATCCCCCTGAAGCCTCATAATGTTGCATATTGAAATAGATCGTATAACCACTGCAACATCGCCTGAAACCCTGTAAACACCGGATAAAATCCCCATCGCAATTCCCCGAGTTGCATTATGCAACAAGCGAGTCAAGCTCGCGCTGCATGTCTAATGATAATAACCCAATTAAATCAGTGTGTTAACCTCCTGTGATGCAGTGGCATGGTTGTTGACTTATGAGTTTATAAGGAGGTCGCCAAAATGGATAAGAAAAAGATCGATGTGCGGGAGATTATGCGGCAGCTGGAGAACATTCTTTCCGCATCTGCTTTTGCCGAGGCCGGAGAGTACGAGACCGCACGGCAGATAATGAAGACCGATGAAAGAGTGCTGCTTGTGCTGACCGGAAATGCGAGCGATGCAAAGTCACTCAAGTACGCGGAAAACTTCTGCGATCGCATGAAAGCCAAGCTCGAAGTGCTTTGCCCGGCCGGTATGAAGGAATCCGTCGAACTCTCCCTGACCTCTATAAGGGAAAAAGGGATTGAATATACCGTGGACGAGACGGACGGCTGTCTTAAACAAGCGATTGTAGATATCACGTCCGGAAATGGAGACATACGCTACGTTGTTGTCAATTCTTATCGTGATCTTGAAGCGGGATGCGGCAAAGAAGCAAATGCTCTGCCTGATGTCAGGGATATTGTCAGGTGCCCGCTCGTTGTAGTCGGCGCCTGACGATCAAAAATAGAAAAAAATAAAAAAGGGAAGGAGAGAATCTGTATGGAAACCAAGGGTAACAAAAAGAAGAAACCGGTTGGAAAGGCAATTGTGTTCGGAGCGTTTTCAATAGTAATTTATGCGCTCCTATTCGTTTACGAAGCTCCTATCATCGATAATTTTGCAAAGGGAGGATTCTTTGCATTTCTCCCGATCGCAGTGGCTTTTCTTGTTTCTTACGTGCACGGCTCCTTTACCGGCCATTTCTGGAGCCTGCTGGGTGTGGAAGCTGCTAAAAAGAGGGAGGTGCGGTGATGCACGACATAGCGAAAGAAGCAGCCAATTTTATTACGCTGGATACACTCAACATAGTGTATCTGTTCCTGGTAGGATTTGTGGGTGGTCTCGTAAGCGGCTTCATCGGATCGGGAGGCGCCTTTGTGCTGACCCCCGGTATGATGAGTCTCGGGGTGCCTGGTCTCGTCGCTGTTGCCAGCAATATGTGTCATAAATTCCCGAAAGCGCTGGTCGGAGCCATAAAGAGGGCCAAATACGGTCAGGTCGACGTCAAGCTAGGTATAGTCCTCGGCATCTCTGCGGAAGCCGGTGTTCTTTATGGCGCAAGCATCCAGGAGAAGATCAAAACGGCCTTTGGCGATGCGGGTTCCAATCTTTATGTTAGTCTCTGTTTTGTGGTCATATTGGCAGTTGTCGGAGGTTTTATACTTCGGGATGCCTTGAAGACCCGCAAGGCAGGAACGACAGACGCCCCGGAACAATTAACGAAGATCGCCAAGTGGATCCAGTCTGTGAACATTCCGTACACGATGGTTTACTTCAAATGCCTTAACGCGCGCATCTCCATACTTTTCACCATTCCCCTCGGATTTGCGACCGGCATGCTTGCCGCTACAATCGCAGTAGGCGGTTTTATAGGTGTTCCTTCCATGATTTATGTGCTCGGCGCACCGAGCCTTATGGCATCAGCCACCGAACTGGTAATCGCTTTTGTAATGGGTCTGGGTGGTTCCTTAAAATTCGCCATGCACGGCCTCGTGGACATCCGTCTCGCCATGATAATCCTCGGCGGTTCGCTTTTCGGGATCCAGCTTGGTGCCATCGGTACTACTTATGTTAAACCCTTCATGATTAAGATGGTCATGGGTGTCATCATGGTCATCGTGCTCTTCAGCCGCGCACTTATGGTTCCCGTATATATGTCGCAGCTTGGGCTGATAGGTACTCTTGGTGAAACCACGTCAAAGCTGTTGAGCGCTACTAGCTTTGGTATAATGATCCTTGCCCTTGCTATTGGTGCTTTTATCGTACTCAGGGCAATGTGGATAGGCCGCAGGGAAGAGCGTCAGCTTGCAGCGGAACCAGTCAAGATAATGGCATAACGTGGCAAGATATAGAAAGATACTCGTCGCCATCGACGGATCGGAAGCCGGTTTTCATGCACTGGAGGAATCCTTTAAGCTGGCAGTCGATGAGAAGTGCTGGATAACGGTAGTGTCGGTGGCGCCGCCTTACCAGGGAGATCTCTCCACTACAGCAGTAGGCAATATCACAAAGGCACTGAAAGAGCCCGCTGAAAAGGCTCTTTCAGTGGCCGACCAGATGGCAAAGTCCGCCCGCATACTGATTAAAACTGTATGCGAGGAGGGCGAGCCTTTCGAGAGGATCATCGACCTTGCCGACGCTGAAAACTGCGACCTCATCATCATGGGCAGGACCGGAAGGAGCAACCTTGAGCGGGCCCTCGTCGGCAGCGTTACGGCAAGGGTCATAGGCTACACATACAAAGACGTTCTCGTTGTGCCCAAGGGCACTTCAGCCAGATGGAAGACCATCGTAGTCGCTACCGACGGTTCTAAAAACAGCGCTGCAGCCAGTGCGCGGGCTATAGACTTTGCCGGATCATATAATGGTGAACTCAAGGTGGTAT
>JBGOVD010000056.1:0-8649 GCA_041477935.1 Dissulfurispiraceae bacterium
CAATGAATTGGATGCAACATACCGCCCGACTTCAGGCGTAAAATACTGACCCAGGGCACAGCCTATGATGAGCTGCCCCGCCTGCCTGCCGCCCGTTAAGGGGATGGCAGGCACTCCGAATATTCGTGCCAGGGCCATCGCAAAAAGGGGGCCGATCATCCATGGCAGCGGCGCTTTCAGAAGATAGCAAATGATCCCTCCCGCAAGAGAAATCAAAAGCGCCCTCAGGATGTCGGTCCACCTCTCCATATCAATTCTCCTGTTTTTATAAACCTTGCAGCTTTGCCGAACTTCCCGCATCAAATGCGGGTGTCAATTACTGCGTCTGCAGCCAGCGTAATAAAAAGATGGCTATTGTTACTGTACAGGCTCCGCCGATTCTTGTGGAAATCTGCGCGAACGGCATCAGTACCATCCTCTTTGAAGCGGTAAGGATCGCAACATCCCCGGTTCCCCCCTGTCCACTGTGACAGCCGGTTACGATTGCAGTTTCAACCGCCCACATTTTCATCCACTTGCCTACAAAAAATCCGGTTGTTATGAGCGTTAGAACAGTCACGAATATGGTGATTAAATACTGCACATTAAATACGGCAACGAGGCTGTCCCACGGGGTCATGGCAACACCTACGGCCATGAGCAGCGGATAGGTAATACCGACCACAAAAAAGCGATGAATCATATGAGCGCCGTCCTCTATGTTCTTCGGCAATATTCCGGACACTTTAATCAGCACAGCGCTAAAGAGCATTATAATCGGTGCTGGAATGCCGATTAACTTGGCCGTCAAGACACCAAAAAAATAAAAGAAGAGCGCAGTACAGGCCCCGATCATCATTTTTTCGAGATCCAGCTCAACTTTTGTCGTATCGAGAAATTTAAGTATGTCTTCAGCCCCTTCCTCGATTTTTACAAGGTTGCCGTTCCCATTATATTTGGCATGTGTCTCAGCCCATTTGGACAGCAACCCGCAGAGAATAATCGCCGATAAGCTGCCAAGCATGACAACCGGCAGGATCCTGGCGAATTGCGCGTCCTGGGCAACGCTCAGAACTCCGGCATAACCGATTGATAAGGGGATTGCTCCTTCACCGACACCGCCCGCCATAATGGGAACGCAGATATAAAAGAATGTTTCATACAAACTAAGTCCAAGCAATTGCCCCACGGCTATACCCATGCCCATAGCGGCCAGCGTTCCGAGAAGCAAAGGAACAAACATCTTCATAAAACCTTTTATCAGGACAATCCTGTTCATTCCTAGAATACTGCCGATAATAACCATTGCAATATACAAATACAGGAAATTAGAGGTTTTCATAAAACTGGTAACAGCATCGGTTGCTATCTTGGGCAGCAACTGATGGGCCACCATAAAAGAGGGAATAAATGTGGCAAATATCGGGGCCCCTCCAAGACTCTTCAAGATCGGAAGGCGTGCGCCGATCTCCGCCAGCAGATACCCGAAAACAATCATGGTGAGAATGGCCCCAAGCATGTCCTTGGGTAACTTCCCCGTCAGCATGAGCGCATAGGTCAAGACCAAAAGCGGAAGATAAACCACCAGTGGGATAATACGGATTTTAAAAGCAAGAATCCTTTTCCATAACGGAACTAACTGCACTTCCAGCGGCATTTCCAAGACTGCTTCGGTTTGCTCGGCCGACATAATTTTATCCTCCTGTTTTTTTCATGTGATATTAACCTGCGGTTATCGCGCTGTGACCATTCAGTCCCTTGCCCGCACGAGTGTTTTGCACTCGTCGACCGGCACGCGCATGTCCATGTCCGTGCCGTATTCGCGGTGGTCGAGATACTCCGCCGCGCCTCCTGCCACTCGACCGAGCGCAAAGGTGATGAACGGGAAGTCGACCGCGCGTTCGATGGTAATCCGCTTGTCCACAAGCAGCGGCCATGCCATGCCCATGCAGACGCTGGTAAGCACCGCATCGACGTTCACAGCGTGCATTTTGGACGTGACGCCCTGCCCTACAAGCTCGCGCGTGAGTTGTTGGTAGAAATCGAGAAAGACGTTGTAAAGTCCGTGCTTTTCGAGGTAGTTGCTTATAACACGCTCGCGCGGATCGTAGTTCACCGCGTCGCGATTGAATACGGGATGGCCGAGGCAGGGTATCTTTTCGATGCTGATGCCGGCGTCCTTCGAGACCGCCTTCCGTTTCTTGTAGTCTGCGACGTAAGTCTGAACGAGCTTGCTGATATTCGGCGCCTTTTTCCGATCATACGGGTCTGTAAGGCCTGTTTCCCTGAAGAGTCCTGTGAGGAACTTTGCAGCCTCCTTGCCGTTGCCGCCATGCACGTTACCGATCGCGCCGAGGGTGGTCATAATTGCTGTATTCGGCTCGTTTCCGGCGGATGCACAAAGCTTGGCGGCCTGCGCTGAGATCGCACCCGGGCCGTTTGTAATCGAGGCTGTCAGGCACATCTCAAACAGCTCCACCTCGAAATCGTGCACAGGCGGCGTACTGAGCCAGGAAAGCAGGACAGCGCGGGAGAAAGAGCAACGTTCCATCAGCCCGGTCAGCGAGTAACCATAGACCCGCGGGGTCGCCCCGTCATTCGATGTCGCATGCGATGCATTGCGCATGGATTGACGCGTGACGACCCGGCCAAGATCACCATTTAGCCGTTGAGTGAAAAGCTCGTTATATGGTGCCGGTATGACACCCTGCTGGAGCATGAGGTCCTTGGGGAGCTTGCGAGAGAGAGGGCCTAGCTCCACAATCCACGGATTGAGCGAGAGAGGGCGGACAGGCTTAAAGTCCTGACTGATTCCCAGTGCATCCATCAGCACACTCGCAGCAGGAACAAGCCCATGAAGTGTGTTGACCCGAATGCCGCGTTTTACGCGGGCTATGTTGCGTCGCGCCGTCTTCTCGTCATTATGATCGAAAGGCGGGACCCCGAGATACTCATCGAACAGCCGCATCTTGTCGGTTGAGGACGTACAGGCCCCCTCGACAACCGAACCGGCGTGGCCGAGCGAAATGTTCCGTCCCTCTGCAAACGCGCCCGCTACATAAACCAGCAGCGGCTTCGTGAATTTGTGGTTCTGCATGAACTCGATCGCATCCCTCTCATACGTACCGCCCGGCTCGATGTACAGGATGACAATCTGCGTGTGCCGGTCCTTATTGGCTGCTGCAAGGAGCTCCCTGAGCGGAGTAAGTATCAGCGGGTCCTTGCCGGTCGATATGCCGAACGAGATACCGAGGCCTGCGGACTGCATGTAGGATGCAATGGTATTCACCATGTTACCCGAGTTTGAAATGATGGTAGCGCAGCCCGGAATGAAAGACTCCGCCGGGGCATCGCCGCCGACAGCCCCGATGCGCATCTTATCATGCACGTTGATCACGCCAAGTGTATTGCACCCGACGATATCTATATTCGCCTGGTCGCACAGATGCTTGAGTTTCGCGGTGACCTCGACCGACACATGTTCGGTGATGACATAAATTGTCTCGACGGCACCTTCTCCGCCCTTGATGACTTCCTTCACGTCACCATAAACAGCATCGGGCGGAGAATAGACGATCACCTTGTTCGGGCGTTCCTTTTGTGGAAACGCCTTCATCAGATCGTCGAACTGCCCGAATACTTTGATATCACGTCCGCCGGGTACGGGTATCGTGTTGCCGTCCTTACCCAGCGCCCATCCGGCCACAATATTATTACAGTACTGTTGCGAGATGATGCTGACCTTCATCGCCTCGCGGCCGGTTATGTTCGACACGGCGACACGGTCGCCTTTCTTGAGCAATCCTGAAAGTGTCGTGGCATTCATGAGCGCCCTCCTTCCACCTGTTTGTGTCCATTTTTCGCAATATTGGCTGCGTACTCTGCGACCAGAGTGATCGGGGTATCCGGTCCGAAAATGACATGCGGCATGCGCAGATTATCGAGCGTCTTCTTCAAGGCCTCAAACCCCTGGACGAGGTGAGCGCCGCCACGACCGACGATTACTGGGATATTGACCGGCCCCTTCGCATCCACGCATTCCTGCAACGCGTCCGCAATGGCCGAAAAAGTCACGTCGATAAGAGTGTTGTTCGCCTTGCCTCCAAGCAGAAGCAGAAGCGAGCAGGAATGGAGATGATGGTCGAAACAGATCGCAGCGGTCTTCTTCATGCGTTCGTACGGCGGATTGCCTCCGAAGTCCGAAAGGAAAATGGGATCGCCGCAGAGCTGTGTGAGGGTTTCGATTATGATCGTGCTCGCCCCTCCGCCGAACAGCATCGGCAATATTTTCTTGCCGCCAAGGGAAGACACGTGCGCCTGGCCCTGATGGCTCGACGCAGCCCAGGCGTTCATCTGTGCCTCGAACTCCGTCTCCGTAGTCGGGTACTCGGGCCATTGCAG
The DNA here is from genome assembly GCA_041477935.1 of Dissulfurispiraceae bacterium. Lineage (GTDB taxonomy): Bacteria > Nitrospirota > Thermodesulfovibrionia > Thermodesulfovibrionales > Dissulfurispiraceae > Fen-1308. The sequence continues at coordinate 4,381 of JBGOVD010000056.1, forward strand.
TCCGAGGTCTTTCGTCTTGAAGTTGTTCTCATCGAACGTCGCCTTGAAGTCGCACGCGAAAATCCGGCCGTCTTTAGTGACGCGCCAGGGGTTGACCTCGCAGCTCAGCATTCCGGTCGATATAAACATGTCCCACAAGTTGACGAATATGATGGACAGGCGCGAATTCAACTTGTCTTTGAGGCCGAGCGAATTGAGGGCCTCGGATACCTGGTAAGCGTTCAGGCCCTGGAAGACATTGAGAGGGACGGTGACCTTGTCCTTCTCATCAATCGATTCGATGTCGACGCCGCCTTTAAGCGACACTGTAAAAGCGGGAGACAGCGTATGTGAGTTGTAGCCGATGGACGTGTATACTTCGAAATCGGCAGGCACGGACTGAACGATGTAGGATGCGCGCGGCTGCTGGCCGTTCACTTCGGTCGCCGCGACCTCTCGAAGGACTCGCATCGCGTCAAGCACCTTATCGACCTTGCGGACGGCGCCGGCCTTGCCCCGCTTTCCGGACAGGACATCCGGCTTGATTATGCCCGCGCCCCACCGTTCAAGTTTTTCTTTCATCTTCGACTGAGCCACCGGTTCAGCCAGGAACTCCGGCACCGGCAGTTTGTAGCGCTGGGCGAGCTGTTCGAGAAACGTCAGTTCGCCTATACGTGGATTCATAAAATCTCCTTTCGCGGCCATTGCCGCGTATGCATTGTATTGTTACGACCGTCCAAGCGGTCAGATCGTGTAATTAGAATCAATTCCCGGATCGTCAGAGCGCCGCAGGTATAGTCTCTTCTGCTTCACGGCCCAGTTTTGCAAGGAGAGACCTTGTAGCTTCGACAGACTTTGAGAAGTCGGCCATTTCCGAATCAGTAAGACTGAGTTCGACAATCTTCCCTATGCCTTTCCTGCCCACAACGACCGGCACACCGTTGTAAACATCGTACATGCCGTATTCGCCGTCGAGGTATGCGGCACATGGCAGAAGCCTCTTTTCGTCGAAAATAATCGCCTTTACCATATGAAAGATCGCTGCGGCAGGGGCAAAATACGCGCTTCCGCTCTTAAGTAGCGATACCACCTCCGCCCCTCCGTCCCTCGTCCGCCTTACAAGCGCTTCTACCCGCTCCTTTGAAAAAAGCTCCGTCACCGGGACGCCCTTTATCGTCGTGTACCTGGGCATCGGCACCATCTGGTCTCCGTGGCCGCCCAGGACGAGCGCCTCCACGTCCCTCGGAGATACACCGACCTCCCAGGCCACGAACGTCCTGAACCTTGCCGAGTCAAGTATTCCGCCCATGCCGATGACCCTATTCTTGTCGAATCCGGACACATTCAGGCTCAGTTGTGCCATGACGTCCACGGGGTTGGTCACTATGATGAAGATCGCGTTCGGGGAGAGGATTGAGGTATGCGAGACGGCTTCGGAAACGACCTTCGCATTTGCAAACAGGAGATCGTCCCGGCTCATGCCCGGTTTTCTCGGAAATCCGGCTGTCACCACTATGATGTCCGATCCGGCGGTAGCTGCATAATCATTCGTCCCGAGTATGGAGGACGAGGAAATCCACAATGGTCCGGCTTCGGAAATGTCGAGTGCTTTTCCTTGCGGCACGCCCTCGGCAATATCGTAAAGAACTACGTCGGCCAATTCCGATTGTACGATAAGATACGCGAGCGTCCCGCCCACACTGCCCGCGCCGATTATAGATACCTTCATCTTCATACTGAAATCCTCCCGACTTCCGTCATTTTCTTACTATCTGATTTAATCTTAAAACTGTCGGAACAACCTGTAAACGTAACAACAAAATTATCATTATTATTAATAACTGCGATTTTGACGATATTGACAGCGGACGACGTTGATTCCTTTTTTTTGCATTTTTGAGATGCTGCTTATTAAACTAATGCAGCCGTTTTTATGAATATTTCTTGCCTGTTTGGAGATTCCGTGAAATTGGCGCGCAAAATGACTCTGAGAAGCAAGATCACCTGGCTGGTCGCGATAAATATTTTTTTTGTTATGGCCCTTGTGATTTCCGCAGCATCCTATATGTTCATAAACAATATATTTAATGAAACCGGAGAGCGCGCGCTCCTGGTATCAAAAACAGTGGCCGGCCTTCCGCAAATCACAGACGCTTTTGAGCAGGTGCAGCCGTCCCTTGCTATCCAGCCGATTGCAGAAGATATACGCCGGAGGACCGGGGCCGAATTTATAGTTATCAGCAATATGAAATTGATACGTTACAGTCATCCGAACCCCAACGAAATAGGCAAGCGCATGGTAGGGGAGGACAATGATGCTGTTTTAAAGGGCCTTGAAAGCATCACGAAAGCCAAAGGTACGCTCGGTTATTCGATCAGGGGGAAGGCGCCCATTTTCAATCTCGCACATAATCAAATCGGGGTAATATCGACCGGATTTCTCGTCGAAAACATTTGGGGCATTCTGTATAATATCCTGTTCAAGCTAATAGGCATCGGCATGATAGCACTCTTTTTCGGTTCTTCCGGCGCCTACCTTTTGTCCGGACATGTCAAAAAGCAGATACTCGATATGGAGCCCCATGAGATAGCCTTTGCGACCCAGGAGCAGGCCGCCATCCTTGAGGCCATTCGGGAAGGCATTATCGCCGTCAACAGCCATGGCAATATTGTCAGTTGCAATCGCGAGGCAAAGAAACTGCTTGGCATGGAGGACGGAGATCTGATCGGAAAGGAGATATCCTCCGTCATACCTTCGACCCGACTGCTCGAAGTCCTCAAGGACGGGACACCGCAGTATGACCAGCCGGCGCTGATAGGCAACACTCTTGCTATCGCCAACAGGGTGCCGGTCATTTTGTCGGGCCGGGTAATTGGGGCGGTTGCTACCTTTCGGGACAAGATGCAGCTGGACCAGATAGACAGGCGTCTTGCCGACATCGGACAGTACGTTGATACATTGCGAAGCCAGAGGCATGAGTTCATGAACAAACTGCACCTGATTTCCGGGCTCATACAAATGTCTGAATATGATATGGCCAAGGCCGTGATCGAGCAGGTCAATGAAGAATATCAGAACGCCATTGAGTTTTACCTCGCAAGAATCCGGGATGCCGCCATAGTCGGTATCCTGGTCGGAAAGACCCACCGGGCCGAAGAACTCGGAATCGGCCTGTCAATAATGCCTGAATCATATGTTTCAGAATACTGCCCGCACCGCGAGGTTGTAGTCACAATCCTTGGAAATACCATCGATAATGCCCTGGATGCGCTCCGGACGTCCGATTGCAAAAAAGAGGCCCCTTTTGTTACTGTTTTCATTAAGCAAGACTCAGACCTCTTGCATATCCGGGTGCGCGACAACGGACCCGGCATAGACCCGGCCGTCAGAGACCATCTTTTCGAAAAAGGGATAACAACACGAGGTGAAGGAAGGGGGTTCGGGTTGTCGCTGATCTCCAGGTTGATTTCAAATATCGGCGGCAATATCACCTGTGACAGTTCACCGGAAGGGACCCTGGTCAGCGTTAACCTGCCGGTGGAGAGGAGTTCCTGATGAAAAGTTCAAACCTTCGGGTGCTGGTCGTAGATGACGACTTCATGATCGCGAACCTGCACGGCAAGTACATCGATAAGCAGGAAGGCTACGAACTGGCGGGGATCGCCAATAACTATATCCAGACGCTGGCACGGGTAAGAGAGCTCGAACCGGACCTGGTCCTGCTCGATGTGTACCTGCCTGACCGTTCCGGTATCGAGGCCCTGAGGACCATGCGGGCCGAGAAGATTCCCTGCGATATTATCTTGATTACCGCAGCCAGGGAAATCAGTATCATCGAAGAGGCCTTTCGCCTGGGGATATTCGATTACCTGATAAAACCCTTCGATCTGGATATTCTGAACGATACTTTGGAGAAATACCGCCAGTTCAAGATCCACCTGAAGTCGCCGGTTCAGGCCGACCAGCAATTCGTGGAAAGGCTAAAGAAATTCAGGGCGGCAAAACCATTAAAGATCCAGGACATTCCAAAAGGGATCGACAGCCGGACGCTCGAGAAGATCAAGCAATGCCTGATGCAGAATAAAGAACACCGCAGTTCGGAAGAGATTGCCAATGCGGCCGGAGTCAGCCGGTCAACTGCCCGCGCGTATCTCGACTATCTTGTCGAGCAGGGCGTCGCTGATGAATTCCTGCAATACGGCACGGTCGGCAGGCCCCAAAGACTGTTCGGCATAAGAAAATCCCGCAACCCGCGCCAGCGCTGAACCTTTTGCAAAGGTACTGTCCTG
>JBGOVD010000341.1:0-3240 GCA_041477935.1 Dissulfurispiraceae bacterium
GTGCCTGACCGGACCTTCGAGCCCGCCATCCCTGATTCCAACAGCCATTTCTTCTCCGTCGGCACCGAGGTGAAATATAAAGCACTGAATTTTGTCCTTGGCTATGGCTATCAACTGTACGAAAAGAGGGCCAAGAATAATACGATCACAGATCCCATTTCGAATCAGGCTGCATTTTCCGCCAACGGGGACTACAAGTCCCGTATCCACATGGTTGCTCTAAGTCTGACCTATAGGTTTTAACCCCACCCTTCCTTGACTTGCCCCCTGAATCCGACTATTTTGTAAGGAGAATTAATCAGAGGGGGTGATCAAATCTTTCTTCGCCGGCATTTCCCGGCAAGACGTCCGGAAGAATCGTACCAACCGATTTTAAGCCTGCATTGAATCATCACGAAGAAGGGAGGTTTTATGCGCTTTTTGAAGTATCTTGTTATTATTGCAGCCGTATTATTTATCGCTTCTGTTGCTTCCGCTCAGATCTGCGTGGACTGCCACAAAAGGATCACGCCCAATGTCGTCCATGACTGGGAGTTGAGCAAACACAGCAAAAATGGGGTCGATTGCTCGGTATGTCACGGAAGCGACCATATGTCGAATCTCGACACGGCAAAGGTGAAGATACCTACACCAGAAACATGCGGTGCGTGCCACGAAAAAAGAGTGAAAGAATATAAGAGCGGCAAGCATGCATTCGGTTGGGCCGCAATGAATGCGATGCCGACGATCCATTGGCAGCCGATGGCCATGATCGAGGGACAGAAGGGCTGCGGGGCCTGCCATAAAGTAGGCATGAAGAGCGAAGCCGAGATCAAAGAACTGAAGAAGAGCGGGCAGGTTTTCGGAAATGCTGCCTGCGATTCATGTCATACCCGTCATACCTTTTCGGTCAAAGAAGCTCAGCAGCCCCAAGCGTGCCAGACATGCCATATGGGCTTCGATCATCCGCAGTGGGAGATGTATTCGGGTTCCAAACATGGCGTGAGATATTTACTGAAGCAGAGCAAGGTGCTGCCGGAAGATACCCCGGCCCCAACATGTCAGACCTGCCATATGCAGGACGGCAATCATGGAGTAAGGGCCGGATGGGGGTTCCTGGCTGTGCGTTTGCCTCTGCCTGAAGACAAAGAATGGGCTGCCGACAGGGTGACCATACTCCAGGCCCTCGGCGTTCTCGATCCGAACGGCAAGCCTACGGCGAGACTCGATGTGGTGAAAGCCGCCGATTTGGCCAGATTGTCGCAGGAGGAATGGCAAAAAGACAGGGACAAGATGCTCAAGACCTGCAATCAATGCCATTCGATGAATTTTGCGAAGGCGGAACTTGAAAAGGGTGATCAGATGATCAAAGCAGCCGACCATCTGATGGCTGAAGCGATCCGGATAATAGCAGGTCTTTACAAGGACGGAATACTGAAACAGCCCAAGACCTATGCTGCGGCATTCCCTGACCTCCTGACGTTCCATGATGCTCCAACGGTAATCGAGCAGAAGCTCTTCGTTATGTTCCTGGAGCACCGCATGAGGACGTTCCAGGGGACATTCCATGCTAATCCGGACTATGCGTTGTGGTATGGCTGGAGTGAAATGCAGAGGGACATAACCGAAATCAGAGAGATGGCTGCCGACATGCGTGAAAAAGCGATGAAAATCGCTAAGGTAACCAAAGTTAAGAAGAAAAAGTAAGAGGTTGTTTGGATGAAGGGCCCCGCCTGCCGGCCGGCCCTTCATCCGCATATATACATTTGGAATTGCTTTCATATATACTAATGCTAGCTTTTCAAAGCTTAGGGACCCCAGAGACTTGAGAGAGCCCTGGGGATTTTTTATTGGAGGTGGATGATGAGCGTAAAGATTTATGTTGGGAATATCTCTTTCAATGCGACAGAGGACGACGTCAGAGAGCTTTTCGCAGCGTTTGGAGAGATCGAATCGGCAAAGCTGATAACCGACCCTCAAACCGGAAGAGCTCGCGGGTTCGGTTTCGTCGAGATGCCGTCGGCTGACGAAGCGCGTAAGGCAATAGAAGCATTGAACGGTAAGGCCTTTATGGAAAGGACCCTCTCAGTTTCCGAGGCGAGACCCCAGCAGCCCAGGGACAAGGGTTTCGGCAACAGAGGCGGCGGATTTGGCGGTGCAAAGAGAAGCGGTGGCGGCGGCAGCGGTTTCGGCGGCGGCAGAAAGCCTGAAAGAGGAAGGAGATAATATTTTTGGAGATTAAGGTACAGGGAAACGACGTTGAAAGGGCCTTGAAAATGCTGAAAACCAGGCTCCAGAAAGAGGGCCTTTTCAGGGAGATCAAAAAAAGGAAGTACTACGATAAACCCTCTGTGAAGAGAAAAAAGAAACAGGCGGAAGCTCGGAAGAGAAAGGCCAAGTCTTTTAAATTCAGCTCGAGATAGTTTTCGTAGCACATACACGGGTATTCGGGGCGACTGGTTTTGCTCCGGGCAATCCTTTGCGAAATTACAAAATCGGCATACTTTCAATTCAATAAAATCCTATCAGGATAACCGATACAGCCAAGGGGGCAGATGATTGCCCTCACTGGTCCGTCGCCGTCCGGTCGATCAATGGAATAGAGTAGAAATTTGGCTTCTGTGTCTGGTACCATAAAACTTCTCCGATTGGAGGGGTGGCTGAGCGGTTGAAAGCGGCGGTCTTGAAAACCGTTGTAGGGGGCGACCCTTACCGTGAGTTCGAATCTCACCCCCTCCGCTCTTTAAGTTAGTGATTATAAAGGAAGAATAATTTTGCCTCTCCGCCTGGCTTCGTTTACAAATAAGTTCTTTGACAGCCTATCCAAATGATTTCAAAGGCGGGCGAAAGAAAAAATATTTTGCCTCTTTTCTGACATTTGCTCCCGATCTTTATTGCAGCAGAGCGCGCGATGCTTCTGACTAGAAATTATTAAGGCTTGATTCCAACTTCACCAAGAAAGTTTGATTCCCATATTTCTTGATCATGATGATTGCCAGCTGCAACCTCTCTCGTTGACGTAAATTAGACGATAGCTATAACATGTCGAAGTCATCGCGGCAACCATATCGATGCTTCTGACTGCTGTTACTGATAACAATCGAGTGCGACATGAGGTCGCACAAGTAATTGTCTCGAATCACGCAGCCTTGTGATTAGGAGACCGCCTATTCCGTTAGGTGTAGCGTACTGCCCTGAATAAAGTGCGGGCAGGAAAAGGATAACCTGACCTGAAAAGGTCTAATCAAAGCCGTGAGGCAA
>JBGOVD010000265.1:0-4073 GCA_041477935.1 Dissulfurispiraceae bacterium
CTGTCATGATATCCACCATAGGTTTCTCTATCTCTTCCACCGTGACGATCTCCTTGCCGGCGATCTTGGCCTCTATCATCGTCCTGAGAGCGTCGTGATATTTGTCCGTCAGATCGAGTTTATCGAGCGTTGTCGTCATGGAATTAACAAGACTGTGTGCAAGCTTCAGCTTTTCCTGGTCCATATGGATATCTTCAAGAAGGGGGATATTCCCGATGCTTCTGATCTCTGCGGGTGACCTGAGTTTATAAAGAACTATGGCCTTGTCGTAAGGTGCTATCATTACCACATCTTCCCTGTCATGCAGTACTACTTTGCCGACTCCGACCTTTCCGGTCTCCCTTAATGCTGCAGCCAGAAGGGCGTATGACTGCACCGCGACCGGGCCATCAGGCCCGGCATAATATGGGACCTCGTACAGTGTGGGATGTACCTCTTTTGAATCTATGAAACCCTCTATCTCAATTATCCTGGTGCTTTTGAGATGTATCTTGTCGAGATCGGCATCCTCAACTACTACATACCGCTCGGGCTCATATTTATAACCTTTAACGATATCAGCGGAGGTCAAGACCTTATTGCACTTCTTGCACCGCTTATCATACCCGATGGGCCCATGATCGTCTTTATGCAGAAGATTAAATCTGATAGTCTGTTCCGTATCGACGGCGTTGTATACAAGGATAGGTATCGTCACCAGAGAGAAACGAATGTGACCCTTCCATATTGCTTTCATATGACCTCCAAATTAGTATTGGTTCTCTTCAACCTCAAGTATATAGGCATCTGAATGTTCAATCAAAAGTTGCCGTGCGCAATGAATTGCGCCCCTACGATTCCAGGTCCGGACGGAGCCTTAGAAATACCGGCTCGCGCAGCATCCCGTCTTTTGTAATGGAAGCGTACCGCACCTCGCAGATCAACTCGGGCTCGATCCATATGGTTTGGGCATCGTCAAGCGGCTTTTCCCTGACCGGCCTCGCGACCCGCTTTATCTTGTTTATCTGATCGAAGATTTCCTTCATCATCTTCGAATCGAATCCGGTCCCTACCTTGCCCACATACTTCAATCCGTCCTCCTGTCTCATCGCAAGCTGTAAAGCCCCGAATGTGTCCTCACGGCCGCTCTTTCCCCCCGTATATCCTATGATTACGCATTCCGTAGACTCTCTCTTTTTTATCTTCAGCCATTGCTCACTCCGCCTGCCCGGTTGATATGTGCTGTTCTTTACCTTGGCCATGATTCCTTCGAGTCCCATTTTCACGGCAGCCTGAAACAATTCTGCACCATCGGCCACGATCTCACTGACCCGATACGGGGTGTCATGTTTAATCGCATCCTCCATCCATGCACGGCGACGAACAAGTGCTTCATTCACTATTCGGCGGCCATCCAGGTATAGACAGTCAAAAACGTAGCAGACAGCCGGATATTTGGTCCGGGACCGTTCGATCGCATTCTTGCCTGTTTGCTGAATCCTGTGTATTACATCCGTGAACAACGGCTTCCCTGTCTCATCAAGGCAGACTATTTCAGCGTCGAAAAGCGCCGATGCCGCCCTGAATGCCTTATCCGGTATCAAAAGCTCCGGAAACTTGGCGGTAATGTCGAGTTGATTGCGGCTTCGTATCGTCACCACACCTTCGTCCAATGAAATCATCGCACGAACGCCGTCCCATTTGACTTCATAGAGATATTGTTCGGAGTCAGGAGGCTTGTCGGACGACTGAGCAAGCATCGGTTCTATCGGATCACGCAGCCAATCGATTTGAGGCCTGTCCAGGCGTTCGAGCAGCCATTGATTATCTCTGGTCCGGTGCATTCTATACTCTCCGCTAATCTCACGGCCCTGAAGCGAAAAGTAAAAGCCATCTTTCTTCTCCCGGGTGATTTCGTATTTCCCTTGCCCGTAAATCCATACCTCTCCGCCGCCATATTGTCCCTTAGGTATCGTCCCCTCGAAATTTATATATTCCAGTGGATGGTCTTCGACCGATACGGCCAGTCGTTTAATTCCCGGGCGGGGAGGGAGCCCTTTCGGAACAGCCCAGGACTTCAGTACACCGTCTCGTTCGAGACGTAAGTCATAATGAAGCCTGGTAGCGTGGTGCCTGTGCAATACAAATGAACTCCCCGAACCTGCGGCAATGGAGGGAGTCGGTTCAGTGGTTTTCGCGAAGTTTCGCTTTTCGGAATATTTGATAAGATGCTCATTTGCCTTGCTCTCAAGTGACGGCGGCGGTTCTTTCTTTTTCGTAGCTGCTTTTCGCGAATTATGAAGGCCGACGGCATACGCAGCAATCCCCTCCCATGCATCCCCGTTTTGCAATATATATTCCGGAACGGTGTGGATGTTGAATTCGGAGCTGCTGGTGATGCTTTTCAGTAAGTCCCACTGCAGCGGCATCGATACGGGGGCACCGGGAACTCCGCGTAAGCTGTATGCCGACACTATGGTCTGAAAAGTCCTGTTGCGATAGATGTCGATCAAGACCCTATCTTTCCTTAACTCTTTCTTAATAAGAAGTGTTGTTGACTGACTGTGCGATTCGACAAAAGGTTCGGCCAATTCTTTCGACGCCTTGAAAACTTCATCAAACGTCCACTTCGATTCGATAGGAACCAATATATGCAAGCCCTTGCGACCGGTCGTTTTTACAAAGGGATGATAGCCGAAGTTCTCGATGTGGTCTTTAAGGTCAAAGGCGATGGTTACAAGATTCTGAAACTTGAACGTCTCGGGAGGATCCAGATCGAATACGAAGTAATCGGGCTTGTCGAAGAGGGGTGAGCGGCAATGCATCTGATGAAGTTCGATACACGCAAGATTTGCGAGCCATACGAGCGAAGCATCTTCAGTCGCCATGATATAATCGACTGTTTCTTCCTTGCCGGCAGCCCCGAGTGCTGCATGATCTATCCATTGAGGCGCCCACTCCGGTCTGTTTTTCTGGAAGAATCGCTCACCATCAATGCCGTCAGGATATCTCACCAGGGAAAGAGGACGCCCTTTTAAATGCGCGAGGATGGTCGGCGCCATCTTGAGATAATACTCGATCAGCTCGGCCTTCAGGATTTGGTCGGCAGGGTATAAGACCTTATCCAGGTTCGACAGCTCTATCTTCCTCTTGCCGACCTGTGTCAATTGAGATGTCTTTGGCATTAATCGTAAATCTTAAGAAAAGTCACTTAACCGTCTTTTCATTGCTCCTCATTAATCGGCGTGGCCCGTAGATTAAACTCCGTATTTATGGTTTGCCGGCGTAGAAGTAATACAACGCTTTATATGGGACTCGAATCTCCTTGCCCAGCTGGTCCTTGCCGCATCCTTCAGTCGGAGCATTTCCGCCGACAGTGTTCAGACGCTGGATACTCTCAATGCCGCTGAACACACCAGACCCCGAATGCGATTTTGCCCGCAACAATAACCATGGAATTGAATTCTTCCCGGGACTTTTGTGAAGTACCCTGAGTTCACCGACGACCTTGCTTCCATCTGCTGATTCCCAGGTTGGTCCGGCGTAGTGTTTGCCTATACGCCTGTCCGAGCTGTCAAAAAGTTCGGCTTCCGGTGCCTTAAAGGCCCATTCAAGCGTTGCCGGATCAGTTTTGTTTTCACGGCACTCATATATTTGTACGCCGGTGCCTCGCGCTTCGATCGATAGTGTCTGATTTGCAGGTACTTTTAAATCGTCCGGAATTGCGGGTACCATTTCGTCAGCTGCACCGGCGTTTCCGCCATACAGAATGAGAAGCGCTGCGATTGAGACCAGCGTCATTTTTTGTTGTGACATCGTTATTGCCCCCATAATTGATCTCTTACGTGTGGCCACACAACAGTCTCTCTCTGCATGGCGACCCTTTCTTCCGAACACAAAGATACTTGTTAAATTCTAGCGGTTTCAGCGAAGAATGCAAAAAGGAGTCCCGTCAGGACAGTACCTTTGCAAAAGGTTCAGCGCTGGCGCGGGTTGCGGGATTTTCTTATGCCGAACAGTCTTTGGGGCCTGCCGACCGTGCCGTATTGCAGGAATTCATCAGCGACGCCCTGCTCGACAAGATAGTCGAGATA
>JBGOVD010000133.1:0-6053 GCA_041477935.1 Dissulfurispiraceae bacterium
AGGCGCATTAAAGCCTGCTCATTATCATATTTAGCGCCGAGGCCGTAAAGAGTTTCGGTCGGGTAGGCGATGATCCCGCCGTGGAAGAGGGATAAGACTGCCCGCTCAATCATACAGTCCGCATTTTCAGTAGATACGTAAAGCGACGACATTATTAATTATACAGGACTCGACATCGGACTGGATAACCCGTTGAAAAGTCCGTCGACCGGTTCATGGGAAGGGTCTTGATCTTTTATTTTATCTGTGCAATACTATTCAGCAGAAGTTATGGAAGTTTTTGTTGCGGCTGCAGAAAATTTCGGGTTCTGCGGTTTTTTGAGGCATTCTTCCCCGGCTTCACTCAACAACATTAGGAGGTGCAGCATCGTGGCAAAAGGGACTGTTAAGTGGTTTAATGAATCAAAAGGTTTCGGATTCCTGACAAAGGAAGACGGCGGAGATGTATTCGTACACTATTCCGCCATTCAGGGCGACGGTTTTAAGACCCTCGGAGAGGGCCAGGCGGTCAGCTTTGATGTCGTTGAAGGCCCGAAAGGACCCAAGGCGGAGAACGTAACAAAAATCTAACTTTCCAAACAGGTCCCGGGCAACCGGGACCTGTTTCCAATACAAAGCCCCGGCTCATTCAATTATCTCCTTTCGATAGCACGCTCTATCGCTGTGCACCTCGACAAATCAATTATTTGAAAAATTGCTTCGTAGTTACTATTCTCGCAATGGCACTTTATCTGCACCCTGTCAGCTTGATTCCGCAAGGCATTAGAGGTAAGCTAGTGTTAATTATGGAGGTGCGGATGAAAAAGCGGATTATCGTTGTCTGCATACTCGCTGTTGTCGCAATCGCCGGAGTTCTTCTCTGGGGCCGGCTCGGTAAAGAGAGCGACCAGGGTGTGCTTTCTCTTTCGGGCAATGTCGAGGTTACCGAAGTGGATACGGGCTTCAAACTCGCCGGAAGGGTCATTGAACTCCTCACTGATGAAGGCCATAAAGTGGAAAAGGGCCAAAAGATTGCGGTGCTCGATAGCGCCGAACTCGAAAACCTCGTTGCACAGAACAGGGCGGCTCTCAGCGAGGCGGCGGCAAGACTTGCTGAGCTGAAAACAGGGTCGCGTCCCCAGGAAATAGCCCAGGCATCGGCTAACATGAAGGCTCTCGATGCGGAACTGGTAAAGGCGCGCAAGGATTATGAGAGGGCCGACAGGCTTTTTAAGAGTGATGCTATATCTGCTCAGCAGCTCGATGCCGCAAAGAGCGCTTATGACAGCAGGGCCGAACAGGTAAAGGCAGCAGGGGAGCAGTTGAGCCTTCTGAAAGAGGGACCCAGGAAGGAAGTTATCAAGGCCGCCGAAGATCGCCTGCAGCAGGCAAAGGCTGCGCTGCGCGTTGTCGAAGAGCGTTTCGGAGACACAGTCCTCTATGCACCTGTATCCGGAGTAGTCCTGAAAAAGAATGTCGAGCGCGGCGAGGTCGTACAGGCCGGAACACCCGTCTTCACTATCGGTGAGATCGACGATCCATGGATCAAGGTTTATATCAAGGAGGACAAACTCGGTCTTGCAAAGCTCGGACAGAAGGCCGATATTTCAGTAGATAGCTACCGTGGCAAAGTCTATGAAGGAACCGTAAGCTACATTTCGTCGGAGGCCGAATTTACTCCGAAGACGGTACAGACCCAGGAGGAAAGGGTCAAGCTTGTATTCGGTGTTAAGGTGAGAGTGAAGAACATCAACCAGGAATTAAAGCCAGGCATGCCCGCCGATGTAAAGATATATCTGAAATGAGTGAAATAGTTATACGCGCCGAAGGCCTTACCAGGTCGTTCGGGGATAATATCGCTGTCGATAGCCTGGATCTGGATATCTGCAGGGGCGAATTGTTCGGTCTCGTCGGACCGGACGGCGCGGGTAAGACAACGACGATGAGACTACTGGCAACTTTATTGAAGCCATCGTCCGGAGAGGCTTTCATTGCCGGCCATTCCATCCTGACCGAAGAAGAGCGGATCAAGGAAAAGATCGGCTACATGTCCCAGAGGTTCGGGCTTTATGAGGACCTCACCGTTATGGAAAATATTCAGTTTTATGCCGATCTTTACGATGTCCCCGCCCGTGATCGGTCCCCAAGGATCGAACGGCTGCTCGGGTTCAGCAATCTCACCCCTTTCAAGGACCGGCTCGCCGGGAAATTGTCAGGCGGCATGAAGCAGAAGCTCGGCCTGGCGTGTGCTCTCATCCATACCCCGGAAGTGCTTTTCCTCGATGAACCCACAAACGGCGTGGATCCGGTCTCCCGGAGGGATTTCTGGAGGATACTCTACGGGCTTCTCAAGGAGGATGTGACAATATTAGTCTCGACTTCCTATCTCGACGAAGCCGAAAGATGCACACGCATCGGACTTATGCACAGGGGCAGGATATTGATAAAGGATGAACCCCTGAAGGTCAAGCAGTCCCTGGCTTATCCGGTGGTCGAAATATGGTGCGACAGCCCGCGCAGCGCCGCAGAAGTTATCAGAGGGTCAGCCGGTGTAAGGAAGGTCAATGTTTACGGCGACCGCCTCCACGTTGAAATCGAAAGCAAAGCAGAAGTCGATGCAGTAATCGAAAAAATGCGGGGAAAGGTCCAGATAAAGGATTATCGCGAGATACTACCGTCTATCGAGGATATATTTATATCTATGGTCGAGAAATAAGCGAGAAGTACGTCGAAAGAGGCAGCCGGATCGAGGCAGGAGAGATTAGTCATTGAGCGCGCTTTCGTAACTATTCTCAAGATAAGAATGTATTTTTCTTTGAAGTATGCTGCGAACCGGATCACTCAGGCTCTCCCGCCTCGATCCGGCTGCCTCTCCCGACGTTAGAGGTATAAAGAAAATAGGAAGATGAACAATGCAATCTGGAAATGATATCGCAGTTAAAGTGGAACACCTTACCCGGAGGTTCGGCGATTTTGTCGCGGTCGACGACATCAGCTTGGAAGTAAGGAAAGGCGAGGTCTTCGGTTTCCTCGGGCCGAACGGGGCCGGCAAATCAACGACGATCAAGATGCTCTGTGGCCTTTTGCTGCCGACCGCCGGCTCCGGCTCCGTGGGTGGTTACGATATCATGACCGAATCCGAGGAAATCAAGAAGCATATCGGCTACATGTCACAGAAATTTTCGCTTTATGAAGACCTTACTGTCGAAGAGAACATCGATTTCTTCAGCGGCATCTACAGCGTTCCGCCACAAAAAAAGAGCGAACGAAAAGAGTGGGTCATATCGATGGCAGGGATCGGAGACCGGAGAAAATCAGTGACAAAAAATCTCCCCCAGGGGTTCAAACAGAGGCTTGCGCTGGGATGCGCGGTTCTCCACGAACCACCCATTCTTTTTCTCGATGAACCAACATCGGGAGTCGATCCCATCTCTCGCCGCAACTTTTGGGACATGATCTATGTGATGTCGAAGGACGGGGCCACAATATTCGTTACGACCCATTATATGGACGAAGCAGACTACTGCGACAGGCTGGCCATGATTTACCGGGGGAAGATCATAGCAGGAGGCACGCCGAACGAACTCAGGCTGGAGCACATGAAGAGGGACGTCCTTGAGATCGAAGTGGACAGGACAGTGGATGCCATCGATATTCTTTACAAAAGCGGAGTGGATGCGGCGATCTTCGGAAGCCGGATCCATGCTACGGTGGAGAGTGCGGAGGTGTCTGCTCCGTCTATCACTAAACTGCTGGAGCAATCCGGCATAAGAGTGTTGAATGTTGAAAAAATCGAGCCTTCACTCGAAGATGTTTTTGTGACGCTGATCGAAGTTTCATGAAAAGGGCGGACGAATGAAACTTCTTCGCGTCAAGGCCATCGCGAAAAAGGAGTTGATCCAGATACTCCGGGACCCCCTCAGTCTCGCTATCGCCTTTTTGATGCCGCTTATGCAGCTCTTCATCTATGGTTATGCAATTACCTTCGACGTCAACAATATCAGTACCGTGGTGTATGACAGGGACAAGAGCAGCATGAGCAGGGAGTTGATCTCTGAATTCCAGGCATCCGGATATTTTACAATTGCCGCATACATCGAAGGGTACAAGGACATCGATACTTATTTCGAAACCAACAGGGCAAAGGTCGCTCTTATCATCCCCGAACATTTCTCGAAAGAGATAAAGACCGGAAGGCCCGCACAGGTCGGTGTGATCCTGGATGGAAGCGACTCTAACACGGCGACCATTGCGGAGGGGTATATTAACGCAGTCGGCTTGCTCTTCGCTCAGAGAATAAAGGGTGCAAAGGTCTCCCCGGTCATAGATGTGCGAGGCCGTGTCTGGTATAATCCCGAACTGAAATCGCGAAACTTTATCATACCCGGACTTATAGTCGTCATCATGGCGGTCATCGTTGCGCTGCTTACCTCGCTAACCGTAGCAAGGGAATGGGAGCGCGGGACAATGGAGCAATTAATCTCTACGCCTGTGAAACCCGTCGAAATCGTAATCGGAAAGCTCATACCCTATTTCAGCATTGGGTTTGCCGATATACTGATGGCGATCGGCATCGGAGTATTTTGGTTCGGAGTGCCGTTGAAGGGCAGCCCGTTTCTGCTGATTGCACTTGCCGCCATATTTACCTTCGGAGGTGTCAGCTTCGGGATTTTAATCTCGATCAATGCCAGGGGCTCTCAGGCTGTGGCCAGCCAGATGGCTCTTCTATCGACTTTTCTGCCGGCCTTTCTGCTTTCAGGGTTCATGTTTGCGATCTCAAATATGCCGGGACCGCTGCAGTGGCTTACTTATATCATACCCGCCCGCTATTTTGTAACCATATCGAAAGGGATTATCCTGAAGGGAAGCACTCTTGAAATGCTTGCGTGGGAGGCATTCCTGCTCACGCTTTTTGGGGCCGCCGTTTTTATTGCAGCCGTCAAGAGATTCAGGAAGAGGATTGAGTGACATGTTCGGACGCATAAAGCATATGGTCATCAAGGAATTCATCCAGACGTTCCGGGAGAGAAGGAACTGGGTATTGTTGTTCGGAACGCCGCTTATCCAGCTGTTCATGTTCGGCTATGTCGTTACGACAGATGTCAACAATATTTCTACTGCCCTTTACGATCGCGACAAGACGCCGGAGAGCAGGGAACTGGCAAGAAGACTGCAATCGTCGGGTTACTTCACCATCACCGAATATCCTCAGTCTCCGGATGAAATCCGCGATCTGCTTGACAGGGGGAGGGTTTTGTGCGCCATCCAGATAAACGAGCGTTTTGCAGGTCACATCGCAGCACGGAGGCCTGCGGAGGTCCAGGTGCTGGTAGACGGCACTGATTCCAACACCGCGATGATCGCCATGAATTACGCCGCAAAGATCATCAACCAATATGCGGCAGACCTGGTGTCGCCGTCGCCTAAGGCCCAGCTTGTTCCGATAGATTTTCGCACGCGGGTCTGGTACAATCCGGACCTCAAGAGCCGTAACTATAATGTACCAGGCGTCATTGCATCCATAATCATGCTGATGTGTCTCATGCTCACTTCGATGGCCGTCGTGCGCGAAAGGGAGATGGGTACAATGGAGCAGCTCATGGTGTCGCCCATCAGGCCTATTGAGCTGATGCTCGGCAAGACGATCCCATTCGCTATTATCAGTTTCGGCGATATGATACTGGTAACCACTGTCGGTGTTTTTTGGTTCGACATCACGATCAGGGGCGCTCTCATCTTTCTCTTTATGGGCACATCGGTTTATCTTCTTTCAGTGCTGGGCCTTGGCCTCTTCCTCTCGACCATACTCAAAACACAGCAGCAGGCGCTGATGGCGACCATGTTTTTCAATATGCCGGCCATGCTCTTATCCGGATTCATGTTCCCGATAGAAAACATGCCGGAGGCTTTTCAGTATCTGACCTATCTGAATCCGTTGAGGTATTTCCTGATCATAATCCGTGGCATTTTTCTGAAGGGAAGCGGCTTCGATGTTCTGTGGCCGCAGATGGCCGCGCTCCTGGTTCTCGGCGTAATCATTATTACTTTAAGCTCGCTGCGATTCAGAAAAAGGC
>JBGOVD010000201.1:0-4828 GCA_041477935.1 Dissulfurispiraceae bacterium
CTCACAACCGGAAGGATGACGACTTTCGACGAAGTGGATGCGGCTGTGGCTGTCATTTCCGATGCTGTGCAAAGAATGAAGGGGAATTAAGCCTTAACCGAGTTCCTTCCCGATCGAAAACGCCTTGCCGACAAAGCCTCCGATTCCGTAATAACTGGTCGTGCCCGGATCGAAGATCAGCGGCTTCATCTTCAGGATATCGGGCATGCCCTTTTCGCCCAGCAACGAATCCTCGGCCTTTATATCCACAACCTCGCCTATGAACTGGGTGTGAAGCCCGATCTCGAAGATATGAAGCAGTCTGCATTCTATTATCACAGGGAACTCGTCGACATAAGGCGCATCGACCAATTCGCTTCGCACGGGCGTGAGTTTAGACGCCGTAAACTTGTCGGTATTCCTTCCAGACACAAGCCCAACGTAATCAGCTTCTTTTACCTGTGTTTCAGAGGGGATGCTTATAGTGTAGGCCTTACGCTGAACGATAGAGTCGTACGTGTACGTTGCCTTGCGCAGTGAAACAGTGACGCACGGCGGCATCGAGCAGCAAATCCCGCCCCACGCTGCGGTCATGATATTGGGTTTTCCGGCGGCATCATAAGTTCCGACAAGCCAAACCGGCGTCGGATAAACCAATGTCTTGGCTCCAAGGGATTTTTTCATATAGGCCTCCTGTGAATCAAATATGCACTAGAAAGTAACAGAACTCAATTCTCCTCCAATTGTAAGGGATAAGAGCGCATTATTGAAGCCAGACCGGTGATGAGGGCGAATCTCTTTTAGATTTCGGCGTTCGATATGGTAGAATAGTAAGTCGCGCCTGTAGCTCAGTGGATTAGAGCATCAGCCTCCGGAGCTGAGGGCCGGAGGTTCGAATCCTCTCAGGCGCACTCAAACGTATTCCTTTCCTGTTACCTACCGGCGATTCTTTTCACCTGCAGGAGATAATCTTCAAAGGAAGCGGCGGTCAAATCGGGGCTCAATTGCACGGATTTCTCCGCCAGGGAAACAATAAATCCCCGCCTAATATCGAAATCTGCAAATAGTTTCCTGAAGCGCAGGATATTGGATCCCATCCCAATTGACGGTGTCTTGCTGAGCTTTATCTCTACAGGTATGAGTGATCGTGATTCAGCCTCTATAAGGAGATCGACTTCAAGATCGTTGCCTGTCCTCAAATAATATAGTCCGGGCCGTTCGCCGGCGTTGGAAAATATTTTCAAGGTCTCCAGGATGCAGAAATTCTCAAAAAGGGCTCCGGCCATGGGGCCTTGCAGAAGATGGGAACGGTCTCGCAGCCCCGTCAGATAGCAGACTATTCCGATATCGGTAAAGTAAATCTTAGGGGATTTGATGATCCGCTTGCCGAGATTATTATAATACGGAGGCAACACAAAAATTATCCTGCTGGCCTCCAGGACAGAGAGCCAGTTCTTTACCGTAGAAACGCTTATGCCGAGGTCTCTGGCAAATTCGGACAGGTTTAGTATCTGAGCGCATCTGCCCGCAAGCAATTGCATGAAACGCTGAAAGTCCCTCAGACTGCCGATATTGTAGAGGCTGCGCACGTCCCTTTCAAGATAAGTTTGAATGTAAGAGTTGTACCATGCCCGGACATCTACTGATTTATCTGCGACGAGTTCAGGATAGGATCCGGTTAATGCCGCATGAACGAACCAATCCTCCGGTTTCTTTAACTGAAGGGCAGCTGTCTTTTCGGCATGCGAAAACGGCAGCAGATCGAGCAATCCTATCCTTCCAGCCAGTGAATCACCCAGATTTTTTATCATGTTGAACTGCTGAGATCCTGTGAAGACATATAAGCCCTTTGCGGCCCTGTGCCTGTCGATGTGCATCTTGATATACGAGAGTATCTGCGGCGCATTCTGAATCTCATCAATAATTACTTTTTCGCCGATGGAGTCAAGAAACAGGCGGGGATCGGCCATTGCCTGCTCTCTGACAAACGGATCATCAAGGGTTACATACTTATAATCCTTAAGCGTGTGGACAAGCAGGGTGGATTTGCCGGACTGCCTCGGTCCGGTGACTGCCACACTGGGGAAGGATTTCACCAGGTCCCTGACCAAAGGCTCAATTTGGCGGTGGATGTATTTCATTGCCATAGTCTATCAGCTGTATTACCTATAATGCAATTTTACAATGGCAGTGTAAATTTGCATTATAGGACGTTTGTAACGCTCTATAATCAGGCTCTATCTGTTGCGATTGTTCCTGGAATGGCAAGAATAGCAAGACGGTAGGGGCGGTTCGTGAACCGCCCCTGCTAAACGTTCTCCAGCAAGTGCCCCATCTTCTTCTTTTTGGTCTTCAGGTAAAGAATATTTTCTTCATGAGGCTTCGTCTCTATGGAAACCCTCTCGACGATCTTCAACCCGTAGCCTTCGAGGCCAACGATCTTTTTAGGGTTGTTAGTTATGATCCTCATCTTCCTGATCCCGAGATCGACAAGTATCTGGGCGCCTATGCCGTAATCCCTGAGGTCGGCCTTGAAGCCGAGTTGAATATTGGCCTCAACAGTGTCGAGTCCTTTGTCCTGAAGCTCGTATGCCTTGAGCTTATTTGGAAGACCGATTCCCCTTCCCTCCTGTCGCATATACAGGATGACCCCTTTGCCTTCCTTCTGGACCATCTCCATCGCCTTGTGCAGCTGGTCTCCGCAGTCGCATCTCCTGGAGCCGAAAACATCTCCGGTCAGGCACTCCGAATGGACCCGGACGAGCACCTTGTCTTCATGAGTAATGTCGCCTTTCACAAGCGCTATGTGGACGTTCTGGTCGACCATGTTCGAGTATGCGATGGCTGTGAAATCGCCTCCGTACTTTGTCGGCATATTTGCGGTAGCGATCCTCTTCACGAAGCTTTCAGTCCTCATCCGGTACTGGATGAGGTGCTTTATGGCGATGACCTTCAATGAATGGATCTTTGCGAACTCAAGAAGCTGCGGCATCCTGGCCATGGTGCCGTCGTCGTTCATAATCTCGCAGATCACACCGGAGGGATGCAAACCTGCGAGCCTGGAGAGGTCGACCGAGCCTTCAGTCTGGCCTGCCCTCTGCAAAACACCGCCGGGCTTGGCCCTGAGCGGAAAGATATGACCGGGACGTGCGATATCTTCGGGTTTGGACTTGGGGTTGATGGCCGCATGTATGGTGACAGCCCTGTCAGCGGCCGAGATGCCGGTGGTGACGCCTTTTTTCGCCTCGATCGACACGGTGAAGGCGGTGCCGAAGGACGAGGTATTGTCATCCGTCATCATGGGCAGATTGAGCTCCTGGACCCGTTGTGGGGTAAGGGAAAGGCAGACGAGCCCCCTGCCGTACTTCGCCATGAAGTTGATCGCCTCGGCGGTAACCTTCTCAGCGGCCATGCAGAGGTCGCCCTCGTTTTCCCTGTCTTCATCGTCCACGAGGATGACCATCTTGCCCGAGGCAATATCCCCGAGGGCCTCCTCTATCGTATTTAATTTATATCTGTCCATGCTGGTTCCTCCATTATTATAAATGCTGAATCGGCAATCGGCAGCTGATCAAAAGGGTGAATAAGCGCTTGTTGATACCGCTGAATTTCCTTTGCCCCAGACTAGCGTAAGTATAGCAGAAACAAAAAAAGAGTTTCCATCGAGGCCGCCCATGAAGGTTGACTGAATCAGCAGGTTGATGTGTATTATGAAATATGGAATTCAATGTAGACCTTCACGTACATTCTCTGGCAAGCGGCGATTCGGATGCTACGCCTGAGGAGCTGATTCTTCAGGCGATAAAGATCGGGCTTTACGGTATCGCTTTCACCGAACATTACTCTTATGAGGCTTCAGAACCTGTCGAGGTACTGCGCGAAAGGTACCGGAAAGAGATTCTTGTATTGCGCGGAGTCGAGGTGTCAGCCGCGGAAGGGCATTGTCTCGTCTTTGGAGTGAATACGGACAGGCTGCTTACGTCATACCTTTCCATGGCTGAAGTTGTGCATATTGCGAATCGTCATGGGGGGGTCGTTATTCCGTCTCATCCGTACAGGGGAATTAACAGCCTTGGTGATGCAGTAAAGACGATGAAGGGCATATGCGCCTTAGAGGGTTATAACGGTTGCAATCTGCATGCGTTCAATGTCAGGGCTGTCGAGGCTGCAGGGGCGCTGGGCCTGCCGTTTACAGGAGGCTCGGATGCCCATGGATACAGTTCGGTCGGATTGTGCTACACAGCGTTTGCTGAAACAGTGACTCGTGACAACTTTGTCGATCTGCTGAAGTCGGGGAAATATTGCGGGGTGGATACGAGGAAGATTAGCAGGGTGTCGTGGCACTCATGAAGGACCCGAGAAGTTTCCTTGCGATGCTGATAATTATGGTTGTTCTCAGCTTTGCATGTTCATTTGAACAGTTAGAACCCGGGATCGACAAGAACAAATTTGCCAAATTGTATGCCGCTGCCCTTTCGGTAAAGGCCTCGATAGATGCGGGCGCATCTTATCAGCAGATCGTCGATGAGGCAGAGATTCTTTCGGGAGAAATAACAGCCATGAAAGATTTGGCCGCCACGAAGCGGGAAAAACGGCTTCTGAAGGCATATTCCGATCTTTTGGCGATTTACAGGGATGGTCTTTTGCTCTGGAAATACCGGGAATATTTCCCTCATCTCGCCCCCGAGCGCAAGGGGCGCATTTATGTTGCGCAGGATGTGGAGCCCATTGTTGAAAAGTACCGGTTTTCAGCCGAGTCTCATGTTTACGGGCCGACGAGTCAAACCTGGAAAAGCATACCCGCGGATTCGATACGGATAGTCTGGAATAATGCCGACGACCAATTGGC
>JBGOVD010000197.1:0-4898 GCA_041477935.1 Dissulfurispiraceae bacterium
AGCTCGTGCTTCAAGGAGCCTGCCCATAAGAATGAGTGTGACAATTGTCGCTGATGTGTCGAAATAGACATTAGGGACAATGCCGCCCCGTGAAAAGAATTGAGGGGCAAAGGTGGCAGCTGCGCTGAAAAAGTACGCGGCATTCGTGCCGACGCTGATCAGGGTATTCATATTAGTGGAGCCATGCCTTATTGCAGAAAAGGCTGCTTTGTGGAATCTCAGCCCTGACCAGAACTGCACCGGTGTTGCCAATATAAGAAGAACGAACCAATTTGAGATGAGCGGTAATGTGATCATGCTCCCTATGATGATCGGGGCAGTAAGGAGCAGGCTCACCAGGAATCGAATCCGTAACGAGTCATACTCTTTTTTGCGAGCATCGCCTTCGGTATCGACGAATTCCTGAGTTACCAGATGGGCCGAATATCCTGCATCAGCGATCACTCGCTTGAAGTCCTCGAAGCCGGTAATAGTGGGGACATACTCGATGGAGGCTTTTTCGGTAGCGAGGTTTACGGATGCGGCGATTATGCCGTCAAGTCCCTTAAGTGTCTTTTCAACCGCACTGACGCACGATGCACAGGTCATGCCGCTTACAGCGACATCTAGTTTGCGCGTGGCAACCCCATAGCCCTCGTCCTTGATCGCATCGATGATGATCGGCAAGAGGACCGGCATATCAGACTCTGAGAATTCGATCGTGGCACGTTCCAGCGGAAGGTTGACGGCCGCGCTCTTGACGCCTTCAATTTTCTTCAGCGAACGCTCGATCGCAGAGGAACAGGCCGCGCAGGTCATTCCGGTTACCGGGATATCTATTTTTTTCGGCATGGATTCATTAATGTAGGGGCGAGGCTTGCCTCGCCCAAGAAATAATACCGCAAAGGGCGCGGTGAACCGCGCCCCTGCAATTAATTAAATTTTACCTTCGGCGTCTCTTTTTCAGTCGCTGCTATTTCATAATAGGCTGCCTGCTGCACGCCGGCTATGGAAGAGATTATACCTCCCACCGCGCTCCTTCTGTAAGTATTGAGTGCCTGGGCCGCCTCATTGTATCTCTTCCTCTCCACAGCTATACGGTTTTCAGTTCCCTCAAGGCTGTCCTGAAGTTTCAGGAAGGATTCGTTAGCCTTGAGCTGCGGATAGGTCTCCTTAAGCACGAGAAGGCGCGACAGCATGCCTTCCAGCTGATTGGAGGCTTGTATCTTTTGTGGAGTTGTCGGTGCCTGAAAATACTTCGTCCTCGCTTCAGCTATGTTTTCGAAGAGCTGCTTCTCGTGTGTTGCGTAACCCTTGACCGTTTCAACAAGGTTTGGGATCAGGTCATAGCGACGCTTCAACTGGTTGTCCACCTGCGCCCACTGGGCCTTTACCTGTTCGTCAAGCGCGATAACCCTGTTGTATTGTCCGACTCCCCACCCAACGGTACCTATGACAATCAAAGCTATAACAGCCACTACTGCCAATGCAATCTTTACTCCGTTGCTCATGAAAACCTCCTGAAATAGTAGTTGTATACATTCTATCTTGTAACGCCCCCTCCGACTCCCCCTCTTAAATTAAGAGGGGGAAGTGGGGAGTTTTTAGTTATTTCACCAATCTCCCCCGGCCCCGCCGCCTCCGAAGCCGCCGCCACCTCCGCCGCTGAAACCTCCATCACCGCCGCCGCCTCCGAAGCCACCGCCGAAACCGCCGCCGCCAAAACCGCCGCCGCCGCCCCAGTAGCCGCCCGACCTCGATCTGTTGCGGAACAGCATGAAAGGAATGATGAATACGAGAAGAAGGCCGTACCAGATAAGGTCCCCCAAGCCGAAGCCGCTTTTCCTCTTCGACTTTAAGCCTGCTGCTTTGGGCATTCCGGTGATCTCAACTCCCTGCGCGGCTGCAATGGTCTTGATGATTTCGAGGGATGCGTTGAAAATTCCGGCACTGTAGTCACCCTTTTTGAAATATGGCACAAGATATTGTCTTCCGATGGTTCCCACCATGCTGTCGGGCAGTGTGCCTTCGAGTCCGTAGCCGACTTCGATGCGGTATTTACGTTCACTAACAGCTATTGTAATAAGAATCCCGTTGTCCTTCCCTTTCTGTCCCAGTTTCCATTTGTCGTGCGCAATTCTGAGCGAAAAATCATCGATGCTGTCTCCGTCGAGACTCTTTATCGTAAGAACGACCATCTGAACGGTGGTCTTCTGTTCGAGTTCTTTCAAGTAAGCATTCAGTTGGGTCTGGACACTGCTATCAACAATTCCGGCAAGATCGACAACATAGTTGCCCGGAGAGGTCGGCGGTTCAGGAGTAACGGCATGAGAAGTCGCTGAGTAAAAAAGCAGGCAGCCCATCATAAGGAGGAGGGCGCTGTGCTTAAGCAAACAGGCCATGGTTCTTGTTCTACTGCTGAAGTGCATTGACGATCCCGGCAACGGTTTCCAGGTTACCGTAATAGCGCTCGAAGAGCGAAAGGAGTTCCTCCCTGTTCTTGATAGGACTCTCTTTCAGCAAAAGGGCTTTAATGAGGACATCTTTGTCCATGCCTGTATTACCATTGATGACGCCGATGACATCCAGTTTTTTGAGCGGCGGCTGCTTGCCCAATAAAAAGATTATGGACCTGAATAATGGCATGCAGCCTTTAATAGAACGATACAGAAGGTGGGAGATCATGTCGGTTTCACCCATCGATGAAACATAGCCGTTCCATAGGCCGATTAGTCTCGTTTTTATTTCGCGCTCGCACTGAAGTCTTAACAGTCCGCTGTCGATCTCCAGGTCTTTGACTATATCAGCGCCATAAGCGGTCTTGTGTATCAGTTTGAGTTCGAGGAATTCCATAGGGAAGACATCCAGGGATTCCTTTATGTATGACGGCGTCATGACCAGAGGGGCTGAGATGCCTTTTGACTTGAACTTCTTGCCTAAGGGGGCGAGAAATTTGAAGAATTCAAAGTGAAGGTTGTTAAGCACGATCAGTGAGTTGACATCTGACGTCTTCTCGTTGAAATCGGGCGTGACCGCGCTGCCGGTCACATAGATGGAATGCACTTTTTCAGGACAACAGGTCAGAACTTCTTCAAGAAATGGGCGTATCTTGATTGCCGCTGAGGCCGGGATGCCGTTGAAATCCATTTTTTCCATACCTTCAAAGTATACCATATGGGCGATGCGCTCAGTGCATTCCCGGTGTAACGGGAGCCTTGCTTTCCCTCATCAATAAGACGAGCGGAAGAACGCAGAGCATTATGATGCAGACCAGATGGAAGGCGTCGTTGAAGGAAAGCATCGATGCCTGCCTCAGCATTTCGTTATATATGGTTGCGAGGCTTCCCTGCTGCGCCTGCGAGCTTTCCAACCCTCTCAGTTGCAGTGCTTGCGTGCCCTGGTGTACAGCGATCTGGTATGCGGTATCGTAGGGCGTTAGGTTATCTGCCAGATGCGCCTGGTGATATTGCGCCCTGCGCGCGAGTATGGTTGTCACAAAAGCTACGCCGAAACTTCCGCCGAGATTTCTCAACAGGTTGTATATGCCGGATGCATTCGCCATGTCCTCTTTCCTGATCCCCGACATCGTGAGGGTCGTGAGCGGGATAAAGAAGAAACCCATTCCTATGCCGAGGACGACCCTGGGCCAGATAACAGTGGCGAAGTCGGCGCTGAGGGTGAAATTCGACATGAGATATGTCGCGTACGCATTTACCACGATGCCGAATGTTAGGAGCGCCTTGGGATTGACCTTCGTAACCAGCTTGCCCGCTATCGGCAGCGATATCAGCGTTGCGATGCCCCCCGGTCCGAGTACGAACCCGGCGAGGTAAGAGGTGTACCCCATTAGTGTCTGGAGATAAATCGGCAGAAGGACGATGCTCGCAAACAGGTTGAAGAAGCCGATGAACATTACGGTGCTGCCGGTGCTGAAGGAGATGTTCCTGAATGTCTTCAGGTCCACGATCGGATGTTCGGCAAAGAAACGCTCTACGAGCAGGAAGGAAATAAGTGAGACTGCCGATATGATACTGAGTGCGAGAATGAAACCCGAATCGAACCAGTTGTCCTGTTGCCCCTTATCAAGCACGATCTGAAGGCATCCGAGTCCGGTTGCGAGCAGGACGAGGCCCCAGTAGTCGATCTTCATTTTCAGTCTCTGCATGTATGGGGGATCGGTGATGAAGATCATCGTCATGAAAATCGAAATGATGCCGATCGGTATGTTGATATAAAAGATCCAGTGCCACGACCAGTTGTCTGTTATCCATCCGCCCAGCAGCGGGCCGATAATGGGGCCGAACATGATTCCGACGCCGAAGACCGCCATAGCGATGCCGTGCTGCTTCGGAGGGAATGTTTCAAGCAGTATCGATTGAGAAATCGGCTGGAGCGCTCCGCCACCGATGCCCTGAAGTATTCTGAAAAAAACGAGGCTCTGGAGGCTCCAGGCGGAACCGCACAACAAAGAGCTGATAGTAAAGAGCACGATTGAGAATATGAGATAGTTCTTCCTGCCGAAGAGCCTGCTCAGCCATCCTGTCATCGGTATTATGATTGCGTTCGATACGAGATAGGAGGTTACTGTCCAGGTCGATTCGTCGATGCCGGCCGAAAGGCTGCCGCGTATATGATCGAGCGAGACATTGACAACCGACGTGTCGATGATCTCGATCAGCGTGGGCAGCATGACGGTCAGTGCAATAATCCATTTACTCCATTTGTTCATTTCTCAATGATTACGGTCGGTACCACCGACATACCTACCCGGAGAATGCCTGCCATATCTTTCCTGTCGAGGACAATCTTGACCGGGACCCTCTGAACGACTTTGACATAATTACCCGTGGCGTTCTCGGGAGGGAAGAGCGAAAAAGCCGAACCGGTGCCGGCCATTATGCTGTCGACCTTGCCTTTAA
>JBGOVD010000140.1:0-5880 GCA_041477935.1 Dissulfurispiraceae bacterium
AGATAATTGAAATGCTCAACAACGAAGGCCGTGGCCCCATACTCCTGAAAGTGGATGAGTCCAGGATTGCAATAGGCCGCGGCATGGCGATGAAGATAATGGTGAGGAGGAAAGACTGATGAATTTGGCGATGCTGAAACCGGGTGAGAATGGAAGAATAACCAAGATCGTTGATGCCTATAGAAAGAACTTCTCATTTATAAAAAATCAAAGCTATTGAAGATTTCTAGTCGAACATCCCATTGCTCAGCGACTCAGCTCAAGGCATGTTACGAGGAGACACTCAACAAAGCGGCTCTCAAAGTTAGTCAGGAAATCACCAAATTCGCAGTGCTGGTAATATCGATTGTTTCCAGGAAGCACCAATCCAGTAGCCCGGTATGGCTGCCTCGATGACTTCGACATGAAAGAGATAAAACTATCGTGGTGAACTTTTGAAACGACTATCGATGATTTCCTTTTCTACCCACCAATGCAAGAAGGATACCCTCTGGTAATACTTTCTGTGAGAATCATTTGTTCCAACAGTGAATCCAGTCAAAGGCTATTTCCTCGACTCTGATGAAAATGCGGTGTCTAAGTTATGGAGATCATTCAGTGTCATGGAGCGATTCAACCCCGGCCTGATTGATATCGTTGCGAACGCCTACTGACATTTGACAGGCATATATATGTGATATACAATATATACATAAATATTGGAGGTATGCGTATGTCGACTCAGATGATAATAAGGATAGATGATGAGGTCAAAACCAGGCTTAATAGGCTCGCCAGGATCGAAGGCAAGACCACGAGCGAGATGGTGCGGGGTCTCATTGAAGAATATATCAGGGAACGCGATATAGGCGCATACATTGAGGACCTGTGGAACAGGACCGGCAGGAAACTGAAAACAAAGGGCGTAACGGCCGAAACAATAGATAAGGCTATTAAGGCGTCACGCAAAGAGCGGAGATGAGGGTTGTCATCGATACAAATGTCTTTGTCTCATCCTTTTTCGGTGGGAAACCGAAAAAGATTATCGACTTGTGGAGAGCCGAAAAAATTACACTATGTTTATCCGCCGGAATTCTTGACGAATATATAGATGTTCTTCGCAGAATCGGCCTGGAGGATGAGGATGAACTTGACGAGTTGTTATCTCTTTTTTCGAAGGGTTTCAATATTCTTTTTACCACTAAAACTCCAAAGCTGAAGGTCATAAGGAATGACCCTGACGATGACAAGCTTATTGAATGCGCCGTAGCATTAAAGGCAAGCGTTATTGTATCAGGTGACAGAGAAGTCCTTGCAATAAAGGAATACATGGGCATCAAAATATTTACGCCGAGTGAATTCCTTGAACTTTACTCTTCTTTCGAATAAATCTAACAGGTACATCCAGACTTTATCCGGCTCCGGCTAAGCTACGGCCTTCTTAGCCCTCTCGATAAACTCCTTAACTTTCTGTAAATCTTTTTTCCCCTTATCGGCTTCGACGCCGCTGCTCACATCGACTGCATAGGGCTTCACCCACCTAACCGCCTTTTCGATGTTCTCCGGAGTTAATCCGCCGGAAAGAATTATATTCCCGAACTTCTTAGCCTCGACGGCGATGTCCCAGTTGAATATCTGGCCGGTGCCGCCGTATGATGACGGCGCGAAGGTATCGATGAGGTAGGCGGATACGCCTTTATAGTGTTCGAGCGGTTTGAGGTCGACGAAATCCTTGACCCGGAATGCCTTAACTACCGGCGACCAGGTCGAGCATGAGTCAGGTGTCTCATCACCGTGGAGCTGAAGTACATGTAGACGTGCAGATGCCATGATCTCTTTTATCTTCGCTGGTTCTTCATTCACAAATACGCCGACTGTGGTGATGAAAGGAGGTAATTGGGCCGTAATCTCACCGGCCTTTTCAGGGGTTATGTATCGCGGACTCTTTGGGAAAAAGACGAAGCCGAGTGCATCGGCTCCATACTCGATCGACGCAAGAGCATCTTCCAGATTTGTTATTCCGCAGATTTTAATTTTCATGGCAACCTCATGCAGATAAACTCTCTCATGTGTCCTTTTGACCTCCCCTTCCCCTCCTTACCAAGGAGGGGATTGAGGGGTGGTGCCTTCCTACCAAGGAGGAGGGACTACTTTATCACCGGCAGCTTCGCCAGGGATTCCTTTATCGACTCATCGGGATACTCGAAATCGACAAGCTTGCCGTTCAGGTAGTCGTCATAAGCAGCCAGGTCGAGATATCCGTGTCCGCTAAGGTTGAAGAGGATGCACTTTTCCTTGCCCTCCTCTTTACACAGGAGCGCCTCATCGATGGCGGCCCTGATTGCATGGGCACTTTCCGGGGCCGGTATTATTGCTTCGGTCTTCGCGAAGGTCATGGCTGCTTCGAAGACCGTCAATTGCCGATAGGCCCTGGCTTCGATGATGCCGTCCTTATAGAGCTGGGATACCAGCGGCGAGTCACCGTGATAACGGAGGCCGCCTGCATGGATGCCGGGTGGCATGAAATCGTGGCCCAGCGTGTACATCATCAGGAACGGCGTCAGCCCGGCAGTATCTCCGAAGTCGTATCTGAAATCTCCTTTGGTCAGTGTGGGGCAGGAACTCGGCTCTACAGCGATGGCGCGCAATTCTTTACCGTTGATCTTATCGGCCAGAAAGGGGAAGGCGATGCCGCCGAAGTTGGACCCTCCGCCGCAGCAGCCGATCACGATATCGGGATATTCACCGGCTATGGCTAGCTGCTTTTTTGCTTCCTGGCCAATGATTGTCTGATGATGTACGACATGGTTCAACACCGAACCGAGCGCATAGTTCGTGTCGGAGTGAGTGGCCGCGTCTTCAACCGCTTCGGATATCGCCAGTCCGAGACTTCCCATGCTATCGGGATTGAGTTCGAGGGCTTTTCTCCCCGAATTCGTTATCGTCGAGGGGCTTGCATGCACCGTCGCGCCCCAGGTCTCCATCGCGATCCTGCGATATGGCTTCTGATCATAACTGACTTTGACCATATATACCGTCACGTCGAGCCCGAACATGGTCCCGGCAAGGGCCATCGAAGCGCCCCATTGCCCGGCGCCGGTTTCGGTAGCTATCCTTTTAATGCCGGCCTTTTTGTTATAGTAAGCCTGCGGTATGGCGGTGTTCGGTTTATGGCTGCCGGCAGGGCTCACTCCTTCATACTTGTAGTATATCCTGGCCGGGGTCTTGAGAAAGGCCTCAAGCCGTTTTGCCCGAAAGAGCGGAGACGGCCTCCAGAGAGTATAGATATCGAGCACCTCTTCCGGGATGTCGATCCAGCGCTGGGTCGAAACTTCCTGCTCTATGAGGGCCATCGGAAATATGGCCTTCAGGTCATCAGGGCCGATCGGTTGCTGCGTGGCAGGATGCAATGGAGGCTTCGGAGGGTTCGGCATGTCCGGCGTTATGTTGTACCACTGTCTAGGGATCTCTTTTTCGGAAAGGATGATCTTGGTCTCCTGCATAGTTCCTCCAGGTGGATAAGGTCGTAAAAACTATTTTAGCATAAAATGCGTGCCGCAACAGCATTCCAACGAGGGTTTAAGCATACTGAATAACAAGGAAATATGATATAATAACTGACTTTACGATCGGGGATGAGACCATAAAAAAATTACCTGACAACAAAGGCTATTTCGGATCATACGGCGGAAGGTTTGCGCCTGAAACACTCATGCCAGCGCTCATGGAGCTCGAAGCTGAATATAATAAGGCGAAAAAGGACAGGACCTTCCTGGACGAACTCGAACTCCTTCAGAGTACCTATATCGGAAGGCCGACCGCTCTATACTTCGCAAAGAGGCTCACGGACCATCTCGGCGGAGCGAAGATCTACCTGAAAAGGGAGGACCTCGCCCATACAGGTGCGCACAAGATCAACAACGCAATCGGACAGGCACTGTTAGCAAAGAAGATGGGAAAGAGGCGGGTCATTGCAGAGACGGGCGCCGGACAGCATGGAGTGGCAACGGCTACAGGCGCCGCGCTTACAGGTCTGGAATGTGAGATATACATGGGCTCCATCGACATGAAACGGCAGGCCCTTAATGTCTTCAGGATGAAACTCCTCGGCGCGAAGGTGAACGAGGTCTCGATAGGTTCGCAGACTCTTAAGGATGCGATCAATGAAGCCATGCGCGACTGGACCACCAACGTCAGGACCACCCATTACATACTGGGTACGGTATTCGGGCCGCACCCGTTTCCGGCTATCGTGAGGGACTTCCAGTCTGTAATCGGAAAAGAGGCGAAGAGACAGATACTCAAGGCAGAGGGCAGGCTGCCCGATTACCTGATAGCCTGTGTCGGCGGCGGAAGTAACGCCATGGGCCTGTTCAACGAATTCCTTTCCGATGACATAAAAATGATCGGAGTTGAGGCGGGTGGCAGGGGGATAGAAAGCGGAGAGCACGCAGCGCGTTTTGCGGGAGGCTCCATAGGAGTACTCCAGGGGTGCAAGACCTACCTGCTTCAGGACGATGACGGCAATGTACTCGAAACACATTCGGTTTCCGCTGGTCTCGACTACGCCTCTGTCGGTCCTCAGCACGCATTTATGAAAGATTCGGGCCGCATCGAATATACCTATGCCGTCGATGACGAGGCGCTCGCAGCCTTTGAGCTTTTGTCGAGAACCGAAGGCATAATACCTGCCCTCGAATCCGCCCATGCCATTGCGGAGGTGGCGAAGCTCGCCCCCCGCTTGCCGAAGGACAAGCTTGTCATCGTCAATCTTTCGGGGCGCGGCGACAAGGACGTGCAGCAAGTGGCAAAGATCAAGGGAATAGAAATCTGCTGAAATGAACAGGATAGATAAAACATTCAAGCGATTGAAGGATACTGGTAAGAAGGCCTTTATCCCGTATATCATGGCCGGCGACCCAGATATCGACAAGACCATGGAGCGTGTGCTAATGCTCGAAGAGTGCGGCGCAGATATCATCGAACTCGGCGTGCCGTTCTCCGATCCCGTCGCCGATGGTCCTACTATCCAGCGGGCCGCGGAAAGGGCGCTCAAGGCTGGAGTTTCCTTGAAGAAAATGCTCACCTTTATGACGGAGCTGAGGAAGCGTTCGCAAGTTCCGATCATCTTCATGACATATTACAATCCCATCTATAAATACGGAGAAGAAGCCTTTGTTGATGATGCGGCAAAAGCAGGTGTCGATGGCTTCATCATACCGGACCTCCCGCCGGAAGAGGCAGGAAGTCTGATAAAGAGCTGCCGGGCACAAGGGCTCGATACGATATTCCTTGTTGCGCCGACCTCGACGGAGGAGCGGATGAAAAGTATCGTATCCGCGTCCAGGGGATTTATCTACTACGTTTCGATGACCGGCATTACCGGCACGAAGCTTTCTCTCGAAGATCATTTCAGTAATCATGTCGGTCGACTGAAAGAGATGACCGGCAAGCCGGTAGCGGTCGGTTTCGGCATATCGACTCCTGACGATGCGCGCAGAATGGCAGCGGTCGCCGACGGTGTAATAGTAGGAAGCGTAATAGTAAAGAAATTCCACGAGGACCCCGGCAATGCCCGGGAATTCATAAAGAAAATAAGAGAGGCGGTCTAACGTTGGTATAGGGCACGGTGCCCCGTGCCCCTACCGGCTTTAAATTATTATGTCCTGGTTTAAAAAAAGAAAAGAGATAAAGACCGAGAAAAAGGTAAAGATCCCCGAAGGTCTCTGGATCAAATGCGACAGTTGCAAGGAGATCATTTACAAGAAGGAGATCGAGAAGAACCTCCAGGTCTGCCCGAAGTGCAACTACCACTTCAGGATCAGCGCGAAGGAGCGCATCGATTTCATTGCAGATGAGGGGAGCTTCGTAGAACTCGACAATGATCTCACCCCCACGGAC
>JBGOVD010000245.1:0-4260 GCA_041477935.1 Dissulfurispiraceae bacterium
GAACGGGTTCACGATGGATGATGACGACCGGCCGGGCA
Source organism: Dissulfurispiraceae bacterium (assembly GCA_041477935.1). Classification (GTDB taxonomy): domain Bacteria; phylum Nitrospirota; class Thermodesulfovibrionia; order Thermodesulfovibrionales; family Dissulfurispiraceae; genus Fen-1308. The sequence continues at coordinate 39 of JBGOVD010000245.1, forward strand.
GGTTCTTCAACGAGGAAGGGTCTTCGAGTGCTGCTGTGAAGATATCTCCGATCAATCGTGAGGAATTTCTGAAGGCAAGGGGGAATTATTATCGGATACGAGGGTATGAGTGATTGGAATTTCGGCAGGTGTGACCGTGCAGAGGAGCAATGAATTAGCCCTTCGGCGAAGGGGATTACTTGTTTCAGATAACATATTTTATGCAAAGCGGTACGATTGCCTTGGCTGCTCGCGCGCCCCTGAGAACCCAGACATTGCTCCTCTGTACGGTCACGCCTGCCGAAGGTTTATTCCAACTTAATTATGCTGAGAATAATAAATAAATATCTCGACAAACTCGAAACGCAGGGCCTTGTGCAAAAGGAAGATGCTATCTTTATTGCCGTCGATGCCGAGTTGTTTTCCAATAAACCGATGGATGGCGATGCTCTCGTATTAAAGCAGGTATTTGACCTGATGAATATCTCCAGCATTCTATTTGCCGCACCATCCGAACCATACAGAAGCATAATCCGCGAGATCATAAAACATGATTGGGAATGCCGTGAGTCGAAAAAAATAGTCCCAATGGATTGCGAAACACGCACCTTCTTCCATGATATTCCGGTAGTCGATGATTTCGACCCCGGGGCCATTGCTGCCGCGCTATCACACCGCAAATCGGCCATCATCAGAGATCGCGGCATCATTACATACGGTGCATTCACCCCGGAGCAGGCCTATGTCTCGTTCAGTTCGACCTGTTTTTCGACCTTCGTGAAATATTTCTATGATTCCCTCGTATATTTTGATGGTTGCGTTCAAAAAGGGAAGCCGGTCGACAGAGAGTACCTGAAGGCATTCGATGGCATTGTCCAGCAGACTGAGACTGCCGGGCTGTCAAGGTCGCCGGTTATACTGAGGTCTGAACTCCCGAAGAATGACGATGAAGTTATCGAGATCATAGCGGAAGCAGGGCGCGCCATTGTATCGCAGCGCCTGGTTGATTCCCAGTTCGGGAATATATCGTATGTTTATCGCAATTATATTTTTATCAGTCAGACGGGAAGCTCCCTTGATGAACTCGAAGGCTGCATCGATATGGTGCCGCTCGACGGGTCGTCCTCCATCGGGATAACGGCTTCTTCAGAGCTCTCGGCTCACAAGAATATCTATCTCCGGAGCGGGTGTAATGCGATCCTGCATGGTCATCCGAAGTTCTCCGTCATCATGTCTATGTATTGCAAAGAGGAGGGTTGCGACCGCAGCCAGTGCCATAAGGCATGCAAACAGAAAAGGGAGATCATGCGGACGCCGATTGTTCCGGGCGAGATCGGTACAGGTCCGACCGGACTGATGAATACGGTACCGCCTGTCATAATGGAGGGCCGGGGCGCCATCGTTTATGGTCACGGCGTCTTCGCCGCGGATAGAGATACCTTTCAGAAACCGTTCGATATGCTAATGCAAATCGAGGAGGACAGCTTCAGGGAGTATTTCGGGACAGTTAAGAACTTACTTGAGCATCTCTCCGAGGGTTCCCCTGACCGCCTCGCTGAGGGCGGGCAGATTGTATCCTCCTTCGAGGGCGAAAACGACCGGTACTGAAGAACATTGCAGTATGCTATGGATTATCGATTTCATCCCTGCCTGGGACACATTAATGGTCGAAAGCGGATCATCGGTGAGGATGTCGTAACCTGCGGAAACGAGGATGATATCCGGCGAGAATTTTTTGACAAGCGGAGGGAGGATGGTTTGATAGACTTCGGAATATTCCGCGTCGCCCGCCCCCGCGTGCATTGGAGCATTATAGGTAAAATCCTCACCAGGACCTTTTCCTCTTTCTGAATTCCTTCCTGTGCCTGGGTAGTGCGGATATTGATGCGTGCTGAAGAAGTAGACCGTGCTGTCTTTTTCGAAGGCGTGCTGTGTTCCGTTGCCATGGTGTACGTCGAAGTCTATGATGAAGACTTTGTTAAAGCCGAGCTTCTGGGCATAGCATGCCCCGATGGCGACATTGTTGAAGATGCAAAAGCCCATCGCGGCATCGACCTCTGCGTGATGGCCGGGCGGCCGAACTGCGCAAAAGGCGCGTTTGAAATCCCCCTTTTTGCAGCATGCAACTGCTTCCATCACCGCACCGACTGCGTAACGGGAGGCTTCGAGACTATGTTCCGACATGTACGTATCGGAATCAAGATATCCGGTCCCGAACCTCTTGACCTTGTTGATATATCGTTCTGAATGGACCAGCGCGATTTCTTCGTAAGAAGCCTTGCGCGGTTTGACCTGGATCAGATTATCCCAGATCGGCGATTTACGCAGGACCTTGATAACGGTGGTCAGGCGGTCTTTGCTTTCGGGATGCCTGGCCGGGGTCTCGTGTTTTAAAAAAATATCATCGTAGACAAAGCCCACTCTCTTCATTATTTCAAGTATACTGCAAATGAAATCGAATCAAAGGAGACTGCCTGAAGTATTGCCGCAATATAGGGTAACACCTTGATAAATTATTATTTATGCGATATGATTTAGAGAGACTCTTAATCAGGGAGGGACGATGATAACCCGGGAGAAAGTTGAAGAAGCACTGGACAAGATCAGGGTTGGACTCAAGTCCGAAGGCGGCGATATAGACCTCGTAGAGATAAAGGACGATATCGTTTATGTGAGACTTAAGGGTGCTTGCGGCACCTGTCCGATGTCTACGCTGACCCTTAAAAACTGGGTAGAGACGACTTTGAAAAAAGAAATCCCCGAAATAAAATCCGTCGAAGCTCGATGATTATTTCGCTTCGCAAAAAAGCAGGGTTATCAGCCTTGACAGGCGGGTCCCTGCTGTTTTTATTTTTGCTCGCTTTTCCTTTGATCGGTTGCGGCGAAGAGACCGTTTTGATCAAGGACGCTCGCCATTGGGAAAACCCCGATTCCGTGAGGTTTGTCTTCGAGCTCTCGACGCCGCTTGAGTTTGCGAGCGGGAGGCTGTCCAATCCCGAGCGGCTTTTCTTCGACCTCAAGAATACCAGGCTCGCGAAAGGAGTGAGACGGACCTTCGAAATCAATTCTGCCTTTGTAAAATCAGCGCGGCTCGGCCAATACAGCGCCGACACCGCCAGAATCGTTTTTGATCTTCAATCTAAATCCTACAATTTCAAGGTCATGAATCTCGAAGATCCGCCGAGATTGGTCATCGATATCTATACCGGTTGGACCAAAGAAAAAGGAAAATCCGGCTTAAAGACGGAAGTGAAACCGGACGATGTGGAGCCTCCCTCCAGGGCGCAGGTGGAACAGTATGTCAAGAGGACAGTTGTCATAGACGCCGGCCACGGCGGGCACGATCCTGGAGCTGTGGGGTCTTCGGGCCTCTATGAGAAGAATGTTGTGCTGGATATCGCCATCAGGGTGAGAGAGATAATGAAGAAGGATTATCCCTTTTACAATGTCATCCTCACCCGCGAGACGGATGTGTTCATCCCGCTGCCGGAACGTGCCGAGATTGCGAACAGGAACAATGCCGATCTTTTTGTCTCAGTTCATGCGAATTCCAGCACCAACCGCAAGGCACGGGGGATTGAAACCTACCTCCTCAACTGGTCGAATGATGCCGAAGCGCTGAAAGTTGCGGCTCGTGAAAACGCAATCTCGCTTAAAAAGATGAAGCAAATGAAGAGCGAACTTGGCGTGATATTGGCTTCGCTCGAAAGAGAGAGTAAACGGGACGAGTCGGTGAAGGTTGCCGGAAGTATTCAGAACTCGCTCGCATCTTCGGTCGGACAGAAATATCCCGAGGTCAATGACCTCGGCGTTAAGCAGGCGCTTTTCTATGTCCTGGTAGGCGCGAAGATGCCGTCGACACTGGTGGAGGTTTCGTTCATAAGCAATCCGAAGGAGGAAAAACTGCTTGCCGGCGATTCCTACCGCAAGTTCCTTGCCCGATCTATAGCGGATGGGATCCACAAGTATTTTTCATCGCAGCCTCCGCAGCACGTGGCTTTCGATGATCAGAGTGACGACGTGATGAAGGCCAATGCGAAGCCGGTGAAATATAACACAACGAAGAGGGCGAGGTAGCACTCAACAGCAGTGCACGGAGCTGTAGTCCTGAATGGCGGAAGTTCAAAAGAAGAGGAATTCTTGACTTCCGTTTTTTTGTGCGCAAAAGCATGATTGAGGCATAGATGATCGACTATTTAATTAAGGGCGGCAGTGTAATTGACGGCGGCGGCTCCGAAGCCGA
>JBGOVD010000194.1:0-4942 GCA_041477935.1 Dissulfurispiraceae bacterium
ATTGCAGATCATAAGCTTTCTTGAGTTTTTCTTCATGGGTCCTTATCCTCTGGGCCTTATCGATATCATGAAGCCTTACATAGAGGGTCTTTTCCTTCGAAAGCTGCGCGAGTTCGTTTTCCATGTCCCTGAGTTCCTGGGGAGTGGTCGACTTCTTCAGTTTGATGCGCGAGCTCGTCTCATCGATGACATCGATTGCCTTGTCGGGCAGATACCTGTCGGTGATATACCTGTCGGAGAACTTTACCGCTGCCGCCATAGACTCATCGCTTATTTTCACTTTGTGATGATTTTCATACTTGTGACGAATACCCTTCAATATCGCAAGGGTCGTTTCGGTGTTTGTCGCCTGCACATGAATGGGCTGAAACCTTCTTTCGAGTGCTCCGTCCTTTTCGATATGCTTGCGGTATTCATCAGGCGTAGTGGCGCCGATGCACTGGAGTTCGCCTCGCGCAAGGGCAGGTTTCAGCATGTTGGATGCATCCACAGATCCTTCGGCAGCGCCCGCCCCTATAATAGTGTGGAATTCGTCGATAAAAAGTATTATGTTTTCAGACTGGAGGATTTCCCTCATCACAGCCTTGAGTCTCTCTTCAAACTGTCCCCGATATTTGGTTCCGGCTATGAGAGCGCCCAGATCAAGCGAAATTATCCTCTTTCCCATAAGGATATCCGGAATATCTCCGAGCACAATCCTCTGGGCCAGGCCTTCCACAATGGCCGTTTTGCCGACGCCGGGCTCGCCTATGATAGCGGGGTTGTTTTTAAGCCTGCGGCCCAGTACCTGTATTACGCGTTCAATCTCCTCGTCCCTGCCGATAACCGGGTCGAGCTTGTCTTCGGATGCGAGCAAAGTGAGATCGCGGCCAAACTCGTCAAGAGCCGGAGTGGTAGTTTTCCGCTTTTCCTTCTGCTGAGCACTCTGAAACTGAGGCTTTATAGAGAGGTTGATCGTAAGCTGCCGCGCACCAAGGAGATTGGCGCCGAGGTTCCTGAGTATCTTGCCCGCGATGCCTTCATCTTCCCTGACGAGACCCAACAAAAGATGCTCACTTCCGATATAAGCATGTCCAAGAAGCCTGGCCTCTTCGATCGCAAGTTCAAGGACCTTCTTGGCACGAGGGGTAAACGGTATGTCCCCGAAGGTCATCAAACTGCTGCCGACCGGGAGACTCTTTTCCACTTCGTACCGGACTTCCTCAATAGAAAGCCCCATTTTCTTGAGGATCGTGATGGGAACACCATCCTCCTCGCGCAATATGGCCAAAAGGAGATGCTCAGTGCCGAGGTAGTCATTGCTCCTCTTTTCAGCCTCTTCCTTTGCGTATATGATTATCTTTCGTCCCTTCTCAGTAAACTTTTCAAACATCATTTTTCTCCTTAAAGCGTTATACTCCTAATAAAAGTCTAACCGGTTTCCATGTTCGTTGTCAAATAATGACGCCATTCTTGCATGGTTCCTCAAACGAATGAGGCAGCCGATAAACTGGAAATTTTCCCAATAACACACACCATCCATTATGATCTCTTTTAACCCTAACCTGAACTTAAGCAAATTAGATGCCCGCTTACCAAGAAGTGAAGCTGGGGTGTTCAGCTTGTATCGTTCTTCCATCATTCGTTATTCTTAATGATGTTTGTCGATGTTATTTTTCCACTGCGGCTTTCCCCCCTCACATACAAAGTCCCCGAGGATGCGGGTATTGTTTCATCCGATCTGAAGGGGAAGATTGTCAGGGCTCCGCTGATGAACCGGCGGCATATCGGCGTCATTGTCGACGTACGCGAGACGGCTGATCCCGCGACACGGGGGATCAAAGAGATACTGAGCATCCATGACACTTTTGCGTCCGACACATTTCTGCAATTTCTGAAGTGGCTTTCCGAATATTACATTACGCCGATGGGTCTTGCCCTTAAAAGCTCCTTTTTCCAGGAAGCGGTTGCTGACATGACCGAAACGAAGAGGCGGGAGAGAAAAAAGAAGGATACCGGACCATGCAAAGACTCCTCATTCGAGGTGGACACTCCTTTTCCCGCTTTCATTGTCGACCAGGTGATTGAACAGATAAAAGCGGACAAATATTCTGCATTGCTGTACCATTCCCCTGATATCGAGAGTGAGTATTCCTCGCTTTTGGAGATCTTGAAGCAGACATCCGTCAATAACCGCGGATACATCATCCTCGCTCCCGAAACAGGAATCATCGAACGGATTGCTCCTGCCATGGGCCGGATCTTCGGTGATCGCCTATGCATACTCCACAGTAAGGTCGGCAAGAAGGAGCGGGCCGAAACCATAAGAAACATTCTTGCAGGAAAGTCCGATGTGGTGCTCGGCACCCGTTCTGCAGCCCTTGTGCCGTTGCCGCAGCTCTCTTTTCTCGCTGTCCTCGATGAGCAGAGCCCATCGTATAAAGGAGAGGAAGGTCTGCATTACAATGCGAGGGACCTGGCGGTCATACGAGGGTTTATCGAGAAGAAATGCGTACTCCTCTCTTCTATCTGTCCGTCACTCGAATCGGTCTTCAATGCCCGCCGGGGGAAATATATGCGATTGAACAAATTAACGCTGCAGAGCGAAGAGGGTCGTCCCCGTGTGAAAATAGTTACTTTCAAGACAAACAAACAGAGCCAATTGTCGCTTTCTCCTGAAGTCATCAGCCACGCAAAAAACATGCTGCAGAAGAATGAGCAGGTCCTCTTCATGGTCGGAAGAAAAGGATATTCGCTCGTCCGCTGCGAGGACTGCGGCCATATCGAATCCTGCCCGAAATGCGCCATCCCCATGCTTTTTTATAAAAGTACGGGGATGCTCAAATGCCATCACTGCGGAGACGAACGCCGTAATACCGAGCATTGCGACGAATGCGGGAGTTCCAGTCTGCGGTCATTTTCAGCCGGCACCGAAAGGGTCAGGGAAGAGGTTTCGAACCTGCTGAAAAGCCCTACTCTTTTGATCGAGAAAGCAAAGGTGTCTTCATCCAAGTCGGATTTCATATCAAACAATCCGAATCTCTCGAATTTCGTACCACTGGTAATCGGGACATCGTTGACTAAAAGAAAAATCTGCCGGGGAGAAAAATATTCCGGCGCAGTGCTCATGAATATAGATCTGCTCATGGCCCAGCCGGATTTCCGCGCCTATGAGAGGGCTTTCCAGGAGATAGTCGAAGTCTCACAGATGGTAAAGGCCGACGGCTCGCTGCTAATCCAGACGAAGGCGCCGGGCAGCAAAGTGCTGAAATGCCTGAAACATTATGATTTTGAAGCTTTTCATGAACTGGAACTTGCACAGAGAAAGGACCTCGATTATCCACCTTATTCCAGGATGGTCCTCTTTACAGTTTTTGGGAAGCGCAGCGGGGCTATCCCTGCAGATGTCTGGCGCACAGTCCGCGATATCAAAGATCCTGCCGTTACAATCCTCGGCCCCGTCGAGGTGCCGTCCAAATCGAAGTTATATGAACAGAGCCATCAGATTCTGCTCAAATCGCGGGACAACAAGAGGCTTCATGAAATAGCCAAGGCTCTCCTCAGAAATTTGGAGGCCGACAGAAAAATCAAAGTTGTCGTCGACGTCGATCCGCTAAAAATTTGACATCCTCTTCGGCATGAATGCCGAAGATTCCCAGCTTCCGATACTCCCAAGGGCAGAGCATCTTATGCAACCAGCCGAGACCTTATTTCCTGCTTCAACGAGAGGCCTGACTGCACCGTCTCTCTATGCTCTATGAAAGCAGCACCCTTTTCAGGACAGGCTAACCGGGAGAGTCCCTCCCTTAGTATGTTCTTTGCGGCATTAGTATCCGCATTTTCAGTATGTCCGCAAGCCTGACAGTGAAACACTGCCTGCGAGGGCCTGTTATCTGCGTCTACGTGTCCACAATCTGAGCATTGCCGGCTCGTATACTGCGGTGGTACGAGAACGAGGACCCCACCACGCCAATATTGCTTATAGCTGAGCTGGCGTGTTAGTTCTCCCCATCCCTGATCGAGTATAGCTTTATTGAGTCCGGACTTGGCCCTGACGTTACGCCCTGGCTGCTCAATGGTACCCCTTGCTGACTTAGACATATTTCTTACCTGCAAGTCCTCCATACACACAATAGCGTGGTTCTTGCTAAGTGCGTATGACGCCTTATGCAGGTAATCCTTTCTGATGTTGGCAATATGCCAGTGTAGCTTCTGAATCTTCTTAACTTGCTTATGCCAGTTACTCGATAACTTCACCTTCCTTGCAAGCTGGCGCTGTAGCTTCGCAAGCTTCGCCTGGGCCTTCCTGAAAGCGTTGATCGGCGCTATATAGTTGCCGTCGGATTGAGCTATCATCTTCTTAATGCCTAGATCGATTCCCACTGTCTTCACGGAAGCATGTGCCGATTCGGATACCTTTTGCTCTGTCTGGATTGAGATATGCCAGTGGTCTATCTCTCTGGATACGGTTACATTCTTAGGCTTGCCTTTGATGAATTGGCTCTTGCGAAAGCCTATCCAGCCAATTTTAGGAAGGAATACACGGGCATTACTGATATCAAAGCCATGTGGATACCGGAAACTGTCTTTACTCTTCCCGCGCTTCTTGAATACAGGGAACTGCTTCGGGTTCTTTTTATCGAAAGCCTCCTTGATTGCCTTGTCGAGGGCTTTCATTGTTTGCTGTAGTGCCTGTGAAGGCGCGTCGGCTAAAAATGGGTGCTCTTTCTTCCATGCCGGGAGCATGCTGGCAAGCTAATTATAGGACAGGCAGCTCTGCTTATCGTCAAGCCGTCTCTTCTGCAACGCAAGGGCTTTGTTCCAGAGGAAACGACTACAGCCCGCAAACTGACGCATTAACGCCTCGTCTGCTGGGCTGGTGTTTAGCCTGAATTTATATCCCTTGCGCATTATCATATACATATGATAAAGTTTGGTCTATGGTTACGTCAAGTGATTTTAG
>JBGOVD010000200.1:0-4830 GCA_041477935.1 Dissulfurispiraceae bacterium
AGAGGAAACGGTGCTTCTGGATAATTTCAGAAACATCAAGGGGAAAAACGCAAGAAAAGCCTTTTTTGAGTTTTCAAAGATGATTGCCAAAAACAAGAAGTTGCTTCGCCAGATATGCCCTTTGAAGGATTGTTGCAAGTAATTTGCCGCACCCTGGATTGATCCCGATTTCCCGCAGTAAGGCAGTATCAAGGAAAAAGAGAGGGACAGAGGCTTTAGCCTCTGTCCCTCAGAATTTTTCGTCCGGCTACTAATACTCACTGCCACATTATTCACCTGCCGCTCTTTGCCTGAAGCAGCAAAACCTTTATACTATTTCTGAGACTTATGGGCAATGGAAACAGGCTTACCAAGAGAATTCTGATCATAGTTGCGGCTGCCGTTCTTGTCGCGGCTTATTACTTTTTCGACCTCGGTCATTACATCAATCTTTCCTATATCAAAAGCTCACAGGACCGTTTTCATAAGCTCTATGCGGAACAGGGGTTTGCCGTGATCGCCATTTACATGCTTTTTTACATTATATTCACTGCACTATCGCTGCCTGGCGCGGTTGTCATGACGCTTGCAGGCGGCGCGCTTTTCGGACTGGCTGCCGGTACTGTAATTGTCTCTTTTTCAAGTACGATTGGCGCTACACTGGCCTGCTTCGTTTCGCGCTATCTTCTGAGGGATTGGGTGCAATCCAGATTCGGCGACAAACTATCCGGAATCCACAAGGGCATCGAAGAGGAGGGTCCCTTCTATCTCTTTACTCTCAGACTCGTGCCGATATTCCCTTTCTTCATGATTAATCTCGTCATGGGCCTGACAACGATGCGGCTGTCTACGTTCTACCTGGTCTCCCAGATCGGCATGCTGCCGGGGACAATAGTCTATGTCAATGCCGGACGCGAGCTGTCCAGGATAGAATCTCTTTCAGGGATACTCTCACCAGGCCTGATCGTCTCGTTTGTGCTGCTCGGATTATTTCCTATAGTGACTAAGAAGGTACTCGGATGGTACAAAAGGAGAAAGGGTTTGAATGCGGTGGGAGACAGATAAATGCCAAGGGACATTCCGATAGGAAACAATTCACTTCTAATAGCCTATGACAGATCGGGTGTATTGCGCGATCTCTATTTTCCGAACGTCGGCTCCGAAAATCACGCCCAGGGCCGGCCATTCAGACTGGGTGTGTGGGCCGGAGGACTTTTCTCATGGACTGACGAACCCGAGTGGGAACGCTCCCTCGGCTACGAAGAGGACACTCTCATAGCCCGCATATCCCTGAAAAACACAAAGGCGGGTATCGAGCTGTCCATCAGGGATTCCGTGGACTTTCATGAGAATATCTATGTACGCGAGATGATTGTAAGGAACCTCACTGCGCAATATATAGACTGCCGGATTTTTTTTTATCACGACTTCAGGATCTACGGCGCCGATTTCGGCGATACCGCGTGCTACAAACCTGAAGAGAAGGCGATCCTGCACTACAAGGGGAAGAGATATTTCCTAATCAATGCCGGCGTTGACAACCGATACGGGATATCTCAGTTTGCAACGGGTGCAAAGGAATCCAAAGGATTGGCCGGAACATGGAAAGATGCGGAAGACGGTGTTCTCTCCGGCAATCCTATAGAGCAGGGCTCGGTTGATTCCACCTGTTCGGTACAGATCTTTATCCCGGCCGGAGACCGGGCACTGGTCAGTTACTGGGTGGCCGCCGGGACCGACTGGAGAGAGGTCAAAAGGCTGAACGAACTGGTTATCCAGAGATCTCCGGCTCATTTCATCAAGAGAACGGCAGATTACTGGAGGCTCTGGCTCGATGGAAGCAGTATCAGGCTCGACGGTCTCCCGGACAGTATAAGCAAACTGTATAAACGAAGCATCCTGCTCCTTAAGACGCACAGCAGCAACAACGGCTCGGTCATTGCGGCCGCCGATTCGGATGTCCTTCAATTCTACCGTGACACCTATAGCTATCTTTGGCCGAGGGACGGTGCTCTTACGGCCCACGCCTTTGACGTTGCCGGATACCCGCTTACCGCGCGAAGTTTCTATTCCTTCTGCGGTGAAATTATTGGTAGGGACGGCTACTTCCTCCACAAGTACAACTCGGACGGCACATTGGCAAGCTCGTGGCATCCGTGGGTGTTACACGGAGAGCCGATAATTCCCATACAGGAGGATGAAACCGGTCTCATCATCTGGACCCTCTGGGAGCACTTTAAAAGATATCAGGACGTAGAATTCATCAAGCCGCTCTACCGCAAACTGATCAAATCTGCTGCCGACTTCATGTGCGCACATGTCGATGATGAAACCGGCCTGCCGAAGCCGTCATACGACCTATGGGAGGAGAGCATGGGTATTCACACGTTTACGACGTGTGCCGTTATTGCCGGCTTAAGGGGGGCAGCGCGCTTTACCGAGGCATTTGGAGAAACGGCCTTCGGTGGAAAATACCTTGCTGTTGCCGAGCGGATGAAGGAATCGCTGTCGCGGTATTTGTATGATGAAACAGAAGGGCGCTTTTTGCGGCGGATGACCAGGAAAGAGGATGGTTCGTTCGAAAAAGATCATACCATTGATGCGAGCCTGTGCGGTCTGTTCTTGTTCGGCGTATTTCCTGCGACGGACGAAAGGGTTGCCGCCACTGCCCGGTCGATGAAGGATGCTCTATGGTGCAAGACCGAGATCGGAGGCATTGCCCGCTATCAGAATGACCGGTATCAGGCGGCTGTATCTCCGACAGACGAAATTCCAGGCAATCCCTGGATCATCAGCACTCTCTGGTATATCAGGTTTTTGATGGAGACGGCAGCACATAAGGACGATCTGCTGAAAGCTGCTGACATGCTCAACTGGGTGGCCGACAGGGCACTGCCGTCCGGCGTTTTGCCTGAGCAGGTGAACCCTGTGACTGGCGAACATATATCGGTTTCGCCGCTTGTGTGGAGTCATGCGGAGTTTGTGATTACAGTGCAGAAATTCATGGAGCGTTTCAGGGAAATGGAGAAGTGCCCGCTATGCAGCCAACCGCTCTATTTCAAGGTATAGAGGAGGCCAAATGCCATCATATGATTTCGATATCGGAGTAATCGGAGGCGGCTCTGCGGGCCTGACGGTGGCTGCGGGCAGCGCGCAGCTCGGGGCGAAGACCCTGCTCATCGACAAAGAAGGCAAGCTCGGCGGGGACTGCCTGCATTACGGATGCGTACCGAGCAAGACGCTCATCAGGACTGCACATGTTTATCACCTGATGAAGAGGGCTCGAGATTTCGGTCTCCCTGAGGTGGAGTTCGGCCCGGTCGATTTCAGGGACGTGTCCGGCAGGATCAAGTCGGTAATTTCTAAAATTCAGAAGCATGATTCCGTCGAGAGGTTCTGCGGCATGGGTGCAAAAGTCGAATTCGGCGAACCCGAGTTCATCGACGAGCATTCTCTCCGTTTGAACGGGCAGACTTATTCTGCAAAAAACTGGGTGATCGCAACCGGATCGTCACCTCTGATCCCGCCGGCAAACGGACTCGATACGACCACTTACATTACGAACCGGGAGATCTTTTATCTTGACCGTCTGCCTGCATCGATGATCATCTTCGGCGGCGGCCCCATCGGGATCGAGATGGCCCAGGCCTTCTGCAGGCTCGGCACCAAGGTAAACGTTATCCAGCGGTCGGGACAGATACTGCCCAAGGAAGATGCTGATATGGCAGTCTCAGTGATGGAGGTGCTCAAACAGGAAGGCGTAGTTTTTTATCTGAACACAGCTATCGTGAGTACGAAAGACATTGGCGGCGAGCGCGAGGTTGTCGTGAAAGAGGCTGACGGGTCTACAGTTGTGCTGAAGGCTGAAACCATCCTTGTCGCCACGGGAAGAAGGCCCAATATCGAAGGGCTCAGGCTCGACAGGTTAGGGATTGAGTTCGACGAAAAGGGCATAAAGGTCGACGACCGTATGCGCACGAGCCAAAAGCATATTTATGCTGCCGGCGATGTTTCAGGAGGATATCTGTTTACTCATGCGGCTGGATATGAAGGCGGGATTGTTGTGAGCAATGCCATCTTTCATTTGCCCAGGAAGGCCGACTATACTTTCCTGCCGTGGTGCACCTATACTGATCCTGAACTGGCGAGCATCGGAATGAATGAATCCGCCGCGAAAAAGGCAGGTATGGAATATTCCGCCTGGACCGAAGAGTTCAGGACCAATGACCGGAGTCTCGCCGAGGGCGAAGAGACGGGCAGGATCAAGATGATCCTGAATGAAAAGGAAGCGCCGGTCGGCGTCCAGATATTCGGCCCGCATGCCGGAGATCTCGTCGGCGAATGGGTGGCGACTTTGAATGGAGGAGTGAAGCTTTCGAGACTGGTCTCGGCGGTACATCCTTATCCCACGATCGGGGAAATAAACAAGAAGGTGGCGGCGAATTTCCTGTCGAAAAAGATATTCTCGGACAAGATGAAAAAGGGGCTGAAGTTCTTCTTTAACCTGCGGGGCCGGGCCTGCGGGGCCGGCGCGGCCAGCGCAGATTGACCGGCGGGCATGCGCATTTCGGTCATTGTCCCTGTCCTGAACGAAGCGGAGGGAATCAATCAGCTGATCGGGCATATAGGCTCATTAAGAAAGGGTAATGATATCGAGATCATCGTTGCCGACGGCGATCCGCAAGGTGGAACTCTCAATGCAATAAAGGACGACAGGGTAACCGGGGTCCCTTCGGGAAAAGGGCGCGGTAGGCAAATGAACAAGGGAGCCGCGGCAGCAACAGGCGAAATTCTGCTCTTCCTTCATGCCGATACATTCCTTCCTTCGGGAGCTTTCGAAAAGATCACCAG
>JBGOVD010000081.1:0-7559 GCA_041477935.1 Dissulfurispiraceae bacterium
CAGGCAGAGGCACATAGCGGAAATGAGCGGCCCGTTCGAACCCCTGCAGATCGCAAACCAGAAATTCGCCGCCCCACAAGTGGCCGTCCGTGCCATAGCCCGTGCCGTCGAAGGCCACGCCTATCACCTTGTCTTTGATGCCCTTCTCAGCCATGACGGACGCGATATGCCCATAGTGATGCTGTATGCCGAAACCCTTCAGGCCTTTTTCTGCGACATGTTTAACAGCCCACTGGGTCGATAAATAGCCGGGATGAAGGTCATAGGCGACGGCGACAGGAGCGGAACGGTATACCTGTTTGAGATTGTCCAGCGTCTCCCCGAAAAAATCGACTGTCTCCATGTTTTCCATGTCCCCGATATGCTGGCTGACAATAGCGGCATTCCCCCTGGTTAGCGTAAAGGTATTCTTGACTTCAGCGCCGCATCCCAGTACATCCGGGCCTTCGTCTTCCATCATTATCGCCTGAGGCACATATCCGCGCGAACGGCGGATGAAAAGGGTTTTTCCGTTGCTCACCCTGACTACTGAGTCGTCGACCCTCATAAAAATATCCCTGTTATGGAGCAAATAGGCATCTGCAAGTCCTTCAAGCCTCTCAAGCGCTTCATCGTTATCGATGACAATTGGTTCCTCGGAAAGGTTTCCGCTGGTCGCGACGAGGGCCTTGAAATGAGGCGGCATGCCGGAATTTACAGACGCGTGATTGAATAGAAGATAATGCAGCGGAGCATAAGGAAGCATGAAACCGAGGTGTCGGTTGTTCGGGGCCAGGGCAACAGGAAGCAATGAATCAGCCTTTTTCTTGAGAAGAACGATCGGCCTCCGCATGTCTTCAAGGAGTCTCTTCTCATCATCGGAAACTTCGCAAAAACTCCGGATAATGTCGATATCCGATGACATGAGCGCAAAAGGTTTATTCCTCCTCCGCTTCCTCTCCCTAAGAAGCATGACGGCTTCTTCGTTTTCGGCATCGCAGCACAGGTGGAAGCCCCCGATGCCCTTTACAGCAACAATCCCTCCCTGCTTCAACAATTTTATAGTTGCAGAAACCGGGTCCGTTTCATCAACTTTGAACTTCGAGTTCTGAATTTTAAATTCCACCATCGGCCCGCATACCGGACAGGCATTCGGCTGCGCATGAAACCGCCGGTTGGAGGAATCGTTGTACTCTGCCTCGCACTGAGGGCACATGGGGAAAACAGACATGGTAGTATTGGGTCGGTCATAAGGGACCTTCCTGGTTATGCTGTACCTCGGACCGCAGTTCGTACAATTTATGAAAGGGTATTGATAACGCCGGTCTTGACGATCAAAAAGCTCTTTCAGGCAATCGTCGCAGATCGATACGTCGGGGGAAACATGCGTAAATCCGCCTTCATCAACGCTTTGGACAATTCTAAAGTCGTCGTATCCGGCAGGAGGAAGTTCTTTTGTTTCGATTGATTCTATTTTTGCAAGCGGCGGGAGATTGTCGCAGAGGATAGTCGTGAAGTCGGCGGCCCCGTCGCCCTCGACCTCTATGATGACGCCGGCGGACGAATTAGTAACATAACCATTCAGCCCCAGCTTCCGAACAAGATTATAAACGGCGGGCCTGAATCCGACACCCTGGACCGTTCCTTTAATTGTGATGTGGAGACGCATAAAAGACTGCACCTTAGGTTGTATTTAGGAATATTTACTCGAAATTACTCAACTAATTTTCTTAACAAATATTTCTTTCGCGAGTTCCGGGTCGATGGCTATTGTCGTTTCATCCATCTTTAGTACGATGGACGGTTTCCGCTGGATCAATTTAATAATAGTGCCGGGAATGATCCCGATCGAACTCAGACGCCCGATACGGGCTGCCTCCGAAGGTGTTATGAAGACGATTTTGCCTGACTTGCCGACTTCGAAATCTATAAGCCTTGTCACGACCGGCCGGACGTCGACGCTATATTTTTTGCAGCACTCCCCGCGGGGGATAGGTTTTCCGTGAGGGCATACCGGCGGATGGCCGAGAAAGGTACAAACGCTGTCGGTCAACTCTTCGCTCAGTATATGCTCAACCTTGCAGGCATCCTCTTCCATTGTATCCTTCGGGAGATCGAAGATATCTGTAAAAAGCCTCTCGGCAAGCCTGTGTCTCCTGATGAGCCCCTTCGCAATGCCGGTCCCCTTATCGGTCAGCTTGATTTCTCCGTCAGCCAGGTCCGCCAACCCTTTACTGCTGAGGACTTCGACGACCGCATCGATATCGGCATCATCGGAAGAGAGGTTGAACCTTTTCAGGTCGTGATGGCCCTCTTCGCCCAGCACCCATAGCAGCTCCAGCGCTTCATCAATTCGTTCCTGTTCCATAAACCCTCCCAAATCAAATAGCAGGGGCAGGTTTAAAACCTGCCCCTACATATCTCCAAAAGGTAACGATAACGACATCACCGGATAAAAGCTCTTCCGATGGATCGCGCAGGGTCCGTATCTCTTCAGGCTTTCCAGGTGTTCCTTTGTAGCATATCCTTTATGATTGTCGAAACCGTACTGGGGAAAGACGGCATGATATTCCCTCATTATCCTGTCCCTCGTGACTTTTGCAATGATCGACGCGGCGCCGATGGAGGCGCTTTTCGCATCGCCTTTTATGATGGGAATCTGTCTCGTTTCGACATCCGGAATGGTGAGTGCATCTACAAGGAGCAATTCAGGGCAGGTCCCGAGACCGGCGACAGCTTTGCACATCGCCTTTTTAGTAGCGTTGAGTATGTTGATCCTGTCGATCTCGTCAACGTCGACGATTCCTACACCGACGCGGCCTGACGACAGGATTAATTCGTACAACTTTTCTCTTTCGGCCTCGGGGACTTTCTTGGAATCCCTGACACCGCTGATTCTACTGTTCCTGTCCAGGATGACCGCAGCAGCCACCACAGGTCCGGCGAGAGGACCCCTTCCCGCCTCATCGACCCCGGCTATTATAGAGAATTCACCGTTTCCGACGGATTCATCATATGCATAGGGGTCCATAGGACCCTATGATTTGGCAATCTCTTTCTTTACAAACTCCCGGGCCTTTTCTTTGACCTTGGCGTCTTTGCCCTTTTTGTGTCTCAGATAATAGAGTTTAGCCTTGCAAACATCGCCCCTTTTCAGCACCTCGATCTTGTCGACCGAAGGTGAATGCACGGGGAAGATCCTCTCTACGCCGACGCCGAAGGAAATTTTTCTCACCATGAAGGTCTCGTTGACTCCCTGTCCCTTTCTGGCGATAACGACACCTTCAAAAGGCTGAAGTCTCTCCTTGTCTCCCTCAACAACCTTTACATAGGTCCTGACTGTGTCGCCCACATTAAACTGGGCTACTTCCTTTCTAAACCTCTCTTCTACTGCCTTTATGAAGTTCATCGTTCTCCTCCGACAAAATATTTTCTTTTTGCGAGCAAAGCTCCTGCAGCATCTTTTTATCTTCAGCGCTCAACACGGCTTTTTTCAGCAAGTCGGGCCTGTTCTCCAGGGTCCTTTTCAGGGCCTCTTTCCTTCTCCATTCGGCTATCTTCGCATGATTGCCGGACAGCAGCATCCCGGGGACCACATGCCCCATAAATTCAGGGGGCCTCGTATAGTGCGGATAATCGAGTATACCCCACGTAAAAGATTCCTCTTTCGAAGACTCGTCGTCACCCAGTACCCCGGGGCAGAGCCGGGCAATGCTGTCTATTATAACTAAAGAGGCCAGTTCGCCACCAGTCATAACGTAATCCCCGATAGAAAGCTCCTCGTCGATGAGGGTCTCCCTCACCCGCTCGTCGATTCCCTCATACCTGCCGCAGACCAGGAGTATGCGTCTCTCCTCACGCAGAAGCTCCTCTGCGATGTCCTGGTTGTACGTCCTACCCTGCGGACTGAGGAGTATTTTTCTCCTCTCTTCACCATCGGCGCCGATGGCCTTAAGGGCATTGAACATCGGCTCTATCTTCATGACCATTCCTGAACCGCCGCCGTATGGATAATCATCGACTGTCCTGTGCCTGTCCGTCGTATAGTCGCGGAGGTCATACACCTTCACATCGAGCAGCCCGTTCCGGACAGCCCTTTTGAGAATGCTCTCGCCCAGATAAGCGTTGATAATCGATGGGAATATCGTAACTATATCGAACCGGGTACACATAATTAAAGTCGCTGCATCCTCAAATATTCAATGCTCCTGCCCGCGTGCCGGTCCAATAACAAGGGGCGTTCTCGACGAACGCCCCTCACCGTTTGTCGCTGGTGATGCTCTCTATTCCAGGATCTCCAGTACGCATCGTTTGCCGATCTTAGTCCCCGCAGCACCGAGTATCGTTCTCATGGCGCGCGCCGTCTTGCCCTGCTTACCGATCACCTTCCCCAGATCGCTCTGAGATACCCTGAGTTCATAAACCGTGGTCTTCTCTCCTTCGATCTCATTGACTTTCACCTCTTCAGGCCTGTCCACAAGTGCTTTTGCCATCGCCTCGATCAATGCCCTCATGCGTCACCTCCACAGGATTAGAGTCAATAGACTAAAGAGAGTTTGTGAACTCCAGGCCTACATGCCCGCTTTTAGCAGAAGCCTCTTTGCAGTCACGCTGGGCTGAGCGCCCTGGCCTATCCAGTGCTTGGCACGCTCCACGTCGACCTCTATCTTGGATGGCTCGACTAAGGGGTCATAGGTCCCGAGGATCTCTATGAACGGTCCGTCCCTTCTTGCCTTTGCATCGGCAACAATAATCCGGTAAAAGGGCCTCTTGTGCGTCCCCAGCCTTGTCAATCTGATCTTAACCAAACTAATACACCTCCTGAGCTGATTCACGTAGTTGGAAATTGTAATACATTTTACCCAAATAATTCAAATTATCAAGCGGTTCGGATTGACCTGAATCTCTATCGGTCAAAAAGGAAGGAACTTCGGAAGCTTGAAACCCTTCTTGCCTGCACCCTTCATCATCTTCATCATTTTCCGCATTTCGAGGTATTGCTTTAAGAGCCTGTTGACCTCGGCGACGGTCGTCCCGCTTCCTATGGCGATCCTCTTTCTTCTGCTGCCGTTGATTACTGTATGATCGTTTCGCTCTTTCTTCGTCATCGAGTTGATGATAGCTTCGATCTTCACAAATTCCCTCTCGTCGACCTTTATGTCCTTGATCGCCTTGCCCATGCCGGGTATCATGCCGAGGATATTTTCGAGAGGCCCCATGGACCGGAGCTTTTTCAACTGGTCCTTGAGGTCGTCGAAAGTAAACCTGTCCTCGCTGATTTTGGCCTGGAGCTTCTCGGCCTCATGCTGATCAAAGGTATCCTGTGCCTGTTCGATAAGGGTGAGGACGTCTCCCATGCCGAGAATTCTCTTTGCCACACGGTCGGGGTAAAAGGGCTCGAGCATTTCGATCTTCTCGCCCATGCCCATAAACTTGATGGGTTTCCCGATGACATGCCTGATCGAGAGGGCCGCTCCGCCTCGTGCATCGCCGTCCATTTTGGTAAGGATGACGCCGTCGAGGCCTATGAGGTCGTTGAAGCTCTTGGCTATATTCACCGCGTCCTGGCCGGTCATGGCGTCGGCAACAAAGAGGACTTCTTTAGGCTGGACCTTTTCTTTCACTTTCCTGAGTTCATCCATCAACTCTTCATCGATGTGGAGCCGTCCGGCGGTATCTACTATCACGATGTCACGCGCGTCCAGCCTCGACTGTTTCAGGGCATCTGCACATACTGAGACGGGGTCCTTATTCTCCTTGGAATAAAAAACGGGGACGTCCAGCTGCTTTCCAAGGGTGATTAATTGGTCGATGGCCGCAGGCCTCTTGAGGTCGGCGGCAACGAGCATCGGCCTCCTGCCCTCTTTCTTGAAAAACCTCGCGAGCTTCGCAGAAGTCGTAGTCTTTCCCGATCCCTGCAGTCCGACCATCATTATTACGGTGGGTGGATTCGGCGCAAGATGTATCCGCTCGTTGGCAACACCGAGGAGAGCCGTCAATTCATCATGAACTATTTTGATTACCTGCTGCGCCGGGGAGAGGCTTTCGAGCACTTCCTTGCCTACCGCTCTTTCGCGTATTTGCTGGACAAAGTCCTTGACGACCTTGAAGTTGACGTCGGCTTCAAGGAGTGCGAGACGCACTTCCTTGAGCGCAGCATCCACATCCTCTTCCTTGAGGAGCCCTCTGCCCTTCAGTTTTTTGAATATGGATTCAAGTTTTTCGCTTAAGCTTTCAAACATAGTTTCTCCAGGTCTACAACTCTGCCCTCTTCCCCTTACCTCAACAAGGGGTCGATTTCGGTGGCGAGACGCTTCGTATAATCAGCTGTTATGCCGAGATGTTTGCTCATGATCTTACCCTCTTTGTTGATTATGACAGTTGTCGGCAGGCTGAACACACCATATTTTTTTTTAACCTGTCCGTCATCGACCACCATCGGGTAGGTGAGTCCGCATTCTTTCCCGTATGCCCTAACCATCTTCGCCGCATCGGCACCCTCATCAATGGATATAGCTATGACCGCAACTCCCCTGTCTTTATATCGCTCGTAAAAAGATTTCAGGTCAGGAGCCAGAATGCGGCAGGGTTCGCACCATGTGGCAAAAAAATCGAGAATGACCACCTTTCCGCGATAATCGGCAAGATCGACTTTTGATCCGCTGATGTCGCTGAGAACAAACGATGGCGCGAGGTCACTCTCGGCACGCTTCGGCTCTCCGTCGCCCTTTTCATTGTCTTTTGAGCAGGACACAGCCACGAACAAAATGAAGACAAGGCAGACCAAAAGGACAAGTCGTTTTGTCATCTGAATAGCCGGGATTCGAAAACTACCCAGACAGCCTATGCCAGGAGAGCGTCGATTTTTGACTTCAGCTGTGGTTTAGGCACTGCCCCGACGATCTGGTCTACTTTCTGTCCGTCCTTAAAAAAGATGATCGTAGGGATACCCATGATTTTAAACCTGCTTGCGATGTCCGCATTCTCGTCGGTGTTCAGCTTTCCGACCTTTATCTTTCCGGCATAGTCTTTGGCCAACTCCTCGATGGTAGGCGCGATCATTCTACAAGGCCCGCACCATACGGCCCAGAAATCTACCATGACAACACCTTTATATTCAGTTACTTCCGCGTCCCACGTAGCACTCGTAAGATTGACGATACCTTCTGCCATATACAGCCTCCTTAGAAATAAATACTTGTAAAAGTATAATGGAACAACCCTCTTTTGTCAATTTGTCGAGGCAGGTTAACAGGTTAAGGAGTTACGTGGTTATATTGCGCTTTACAATCTCTACGCAGTCTAATACACTGAGCATATGAGATATGTAATCATCGGTAACGGCGTAGCAGGCACGACGGCAGCCCTGAACATCAGGGAATTCGATGCATCCGGCGAGATCATCGTCATCACCGAAGAGGACATCCCTTTCTATAGCCGCATCCGTCTTCCCGAATACCTGTCGGGGGCTATCGACGAAAGGAAGCTCTTAATCCATGATGATACCTGGTACAAACGCAATGAAATAACTCTCATTACGTACAGGCGGGTGGCCATGATAGAACCGGGGGACAGAAGGG
>JBGOVD010000250.1:0-4196 GCA_041477935.1 Dissulfurispiraceae bacterium
AGAAGGCAGGTAGCAATGAGAACTGCGGCACTGGAACTCGAAGTCCTGGAGCGCAAGCGCTCTGCGGACGAACTGCGGCTGCGGCAGCAGCAGTTGGTGCAGGCCGACAAGATGGCCTCTCTCGGCATCCTGGTCTCGGGCGTTGCCCACGAAATCAACAACCCAAATGCCCTGATCCTTCTCAATGCGCCTCTTGTCATCGACTATATCAATGATACTCAGCATATCGTTGAGGCATACTACCAGGAGAATGGTGATTTTACGGCGGCGGGTATTCCTTATTCGCGGATGCGCAGCAAGGTTCTGCCGAAAATCCTGGAAATGCAGGAAGGAGCGAAGAAGATCAAGCGCATTGTCGACGATCTGAAGGGGTTTGCGAAGCGCGACGAGTCGGACCATTTTTTTCTTATCGATTTCAACTCTACGGTTGAGACAGCGGTGAGGCTCGTCGAGAATACGATACGAAAATCGACGGATCACTTCGATACCTCGTATGCGCAGGACCTTCCGAAAATTAAGGGTAACGCCCAGCGAATCGAGCAGGTAATCGTAAACCTTATCCTGAATGCATGTCAGGCTCTAAGGAATAGTAATGAGGGAATAGCCATTTCCACGCGGTATGACCGGGAACTGGAAGAAGTGGTATTCGAAATACGGGACGAGGGCGAAGGAATCGCCGCCGATGACTTGTTGCACCTGACGGATCCGTTCTTTACCACTAAACGAGAGCGCGGAGGAACCGGTCTCGGCCTTTCGGTGTCGGCCGGTATCGTCAAGGAACACCGCGCCTCTCTTGAATTCAGATCGACTGCCGGGCATGGTACTGCGGCGACACTCAGACTGCCGGCGGTCATTGGAGATGCGGGCGAATGAACGAGAGATGTTACCCTGGTTTCAGCGTTTTACTGGTAGACGACGAGCCTAACTGGCTGGATTCCATGAGCCTGACTCTCGAACGGTCCGCCGGCATAACAAACACCATCCTTTGCGAAGACAGCCGGCAGGTTATGGACATCCTGGCACGGCAGGAGGTCGGTCTCGTCATTCTCGACCTGACCATGCCCCATCTGCCGGGACAGGAATTGCTTAGACTGATCAGCGAACAATATCCGGAAATCGTCGTCATCATCCTGTCGGGAATGAACCAGATAGACACAGCCGTCAGTTGCATGAAACAAGGTGCGTTCGATTACTTCGTCAAGACGGAAGAGACAGACCGCCTGATCGCGGGCATACTTCGTGCAATCCGGATGATCGAGATGCAACGCGAAAATCGCGAGGTCAGCCATCGCTTGCTCGCAGATTCTCTCGAACACCCCGAGGTCTTTTCAGAAATCCTGTCGTCCGGCAAAGCCATGCGCTCGGTCTTCCAGTACAGCGAATCTATCGCAATAAGCACACAACCCATCCTGATTACCGGGGAGAGCGGTGCAGGCAAGGAATTGATTGCCCGCGCTATCCACAGGCTAAGCAGGTGCAGCGGTCCAATGGTTTCTGTGAATGTGGCCGGGCTTGACGACAGCATGTTTGCGGATACCCTTTTCGGACATGTGAAAGGGGCCTTTACCGGCGCCGACACCCCCAGGGGCGGGATGGTCGAACGGGCAGCACAAGGCACGCTGTTCCTGGATGAAATCGGCGACCTTAGCCTCCCCTCGCAGATCAAGCTTCTGCGCATCCTGAATGACGGAGAATATTTTCCGCTCGGCAGCGATAAGCCCAAGCGGCTGCTGGCAAGGATTATCGTTGCCACGAATCAGAACCTCATGCAGAAAATGGCTGACGGCCGCTTCAGGAAGGATTTTTATTATCGCCTTCAGACCCACAAGGTGCATATTCCGCCGCTGCGGGAGCGAAAGGAAGATTTGCCTCTGCTTATGGAACATTTTCTCGATGAAGCTGCGCGGGAACTGGGCAAGAAAAAACCGACGGTACCAAGACAGCTTGTATCCCTTCTTGAAACCTACAATTTCCCCGGAAATGTCCGCGAACTGAAATCCATGATTTACGACGCTGTGAGCCGCCACAGATCCGGCATCCTATCGATGGATTCATTTTTGGAAGCTATGGGACGGCAGGATATGTCCTCTTCGTTCAATGACGTCGCAACAATTGATGAGAGCATATTTGCCGGACTCGATAATTTGCCGACATTTGAACAATCGCTCAATCTCCTTATCGATGAAGCGATGAGGCGAGCAAAAGGAAACCAGTCACTTGCAGCCCGCCTGCTAGGAATATCGCAGTCGGCCCTGAATAAGAGACTCAAGCGCGCAGGGAAAGACCTCTAATTGATTGTGCAGTACCGCCCGGCTGCCGCCTTCTTCTCGCAGGGCGGCGAAAATGGCTATTCCCCCGGTCATATTAAAGCTGAGCTTAGGCCCGGCTTTTCTGCTCTTCTTATCAATGAGTTTCATGCATTAGCCTTTGTTAGACTATTCTATTTTTCATACCCTTTCTTTCCGCAGGTCTCGTAAGTTCTCTCTTTAGATCAATGGGTTGCCTCGAAGCATAGCATCGGCATGAACAATGCTCTTATTTATTTTGACTCTTGCAGCATTCTTCCTTGAATGAGGAGACTTTTGTCTGCAATTCCAATGAAAGGAGGCTATGTTCAAATTTTGATGAGAAGTATTTCGGCAGCACACAACTTCAATGACCGAAAGCTAATTGCTAGCCGATGACTAAAAAGGGGAGGAATTACATGGTTAAGAAGAAGTTTTATAAGTCGCTGTATTTTCAGGTTGTAACGGCCATCACCATCGGCATTCTTCTGGGTCACTTTTACCCGGAGGCAGGTTCCGAGATGAAACCCTTGGGCGACGGTTTCATCAAGCTGATCAAAATGATCATCGCTCCCATCATCTTCTGTACCGTTGTGCTAGGTATCGCCGGCATGGAAGACATGAAGAAAGTCGGCAAGACCGGGGGACTGGCTCTTCTTTACTTCGAGGTACTAACAACCATAGCCTTGATCATCGGTTTTGTGGTGATCCAGATTGTCCAGCCCGGGGTCGGCATGAATATTGATCCTGCAACTCTTGATACCAAGGCACTTTCGGCATACACCGCCCCGGGAAAAATGAAAGGCGCTGTGGACACGCTCATGGCTGTAATCCCTTCCAGCGCGGTCGGCGCATTCGCACAAGGGGAAATTCTGCAGGTCCTGCTGTTCTCACTCATGTTCGGTTTTGCATTGCATAAGTTCGGCGGAAAAGGAACTCTGCTATACGACGTCATAGATAAAACCTCTCATGTCCTGTTCGGGATCGTCGGTATTATCATGAAACTGGCGCCGATCGGCGCCTTTGGCGCGATGGCTTTCACTATCGGTAAATACGGGGTCCATACACTGATGCAGCTTGGCATGCTGATGGGCACCTTCTATGCGACCTGTCTCATATTTGTTTTCGGAGTACTCGGCCTCGTCGCGTATTTGCATGGCTTCAGCATCTGGAAGTTCATCAAATATATTAAAGAAGAGCTGTTCATTGTTCTCGGCACGTCATCCTCCGAGTCGGTGCTGCCTCGTATGATGGTCAAGATGGAAAACCTCGGATGCACGAAGTCGACCGTGGGCCTGGTCATTCCCACCGGCTACTCATTCAATCTGGACGGAACATGCATCTACCTGACCATGGCGGCAATATTCATGGCTCAAGCCATGAATATTCCTTTAAGCCTCTGGGACCAATTGTCCCTCATTGCAGTGCTGCTGATAACCTCCAAGGGTGCAGCCGGTGTTACGGGCAGCGGCTTCATCGTTTTGGCGGCCACCCTTGCTTCTACCGGTACTGTACCTGTGGCAGGCTTGGCCCTTATCCTCGGCATCGACCGTTTCATGTCGGAAGCACGCGCTTTGACTAATCTGGTTGGTAACGGCGTTGCCACGGTCGTGGTCGCCAGATGGTCCAAGGAACTCGACATAGAAAAAATGAACTGCGTATTGAATAATAAAGAAACAGAGGCGGAAGCGGTACAGCTTGCGTAGACCCCATGCCGCATTTATTTAGAGCTTCCTTCAAGATTCTGGAACGGCTTGCCAGGCTATACTGCGTACCCTAAAAATTTAACTTGACAACCGTCCGAAATAGGCGTATAACTTAATTAAGAAGAGCGCTCACCAAGTGGTGGTCTTGCTCCTCCGGAAACTCAGCGTAGGGTTGTAAAGTTCGCAGGACGTAAGATGTCAGACG
>JBGOVD010000294.1:0-3706 GCA_041477935.1 Dissulfurispiraceae bacterium
ATCATCGGTAACGGCGCAGCAGGCACGACGGCAGCCCTGAATATCAGGAAATTCGATGCATCCGGCGAGATCATCGTCATCACCGAAGAGGACATTCCTTTCTATAGCCGCATCCGTCTTCCCGAATACCTGTCGGGATCTATCGACGAAAAGAAGCTTTTACTCCATGATGATGCCTGGTACGAACGCAATGCAATAACTCTCATTACGAACAGGCGGGTGGCCATGATAGAACCGGGGGACAGAAGGGTAGTCCTCGAAGGGGAAGCCCGAATCCTGTATGACAAACTCCTTATTGCGACCGGGGGGAGGGCATCTATCCCGGCTTTGAGCGGGGCTGATAAGAAGGGGGTCTTTACATTAAGGACAATCGCCGATGCCAGGAAGATTCGGGCATACGCCGAAAATGCGGTCAGTGTAATAATCCTCGGCGGGGGCGTCCTCGGTCTCGAAATCGGCAACGCCCTCAGAAAAACAGGCAAATCGGTAACACTTGTGGAATTTTTCTCCCGTCTGCTGCCCAAACAGATGGATGAAACAGGTTCCGCAATATTACAGGAAAAGCTTGAGTCGCTCGGACTTCGCTTTATCCTCTCTGCCAGAGCTGACAAGGTCCTCGGCGACGGCTCGGTGGAAGGGCTTAAACTTAAAGATGGAGTGACCGTTCGCGGACAAATGATTGTCGTCTCTGCCGGCATAATTCCCGACACCTCATTGCTGCTAAACACGGGCATCGCCCTCGGAAGAGGTGTCCCGGTCAATGACAGGATGGAGACTGAATTGCCCGATATCTACGCTGCCGGCGATGCTGCGGAACACTGCAATAAAATTTATGGCATTTGGCCCGCCGCAGAGAAACAGGGCGAAATAGCCGGAATCAACATGGCAGGAGGAAACACTTCATACGACGGCACCATTCCGTCACACTCCATAACAGTGGCCGGCATCGAGGTCATCGCCTACGGTGAGATCGATGTTGACTGCGTACTTCCATCCCTGGTATATCAAGATAAGGAGATGGGAATATACAAAAAAATCGTCGTCAGGGATGATTGCGTTGCAGGCTGCATCTTGTGCGGCGACACGACAGGAAAGAAAGAGGTCATATCGGCAGTGCGGGAAAGAAGACCGGTAACTGCTATGCGGAAAACCCTGGAGGAGCTGAACATACCATGGACGCAGTAACAAGGATAGCAGAAGAGCGCATCAGGCAGGCCATAGCGGAAGGCGAATTCGCCAACCTTTCGGGTGCCGGCAGGCCCCTGATTTTCGAAGATGAGACCTGGGTCCCTGAAGATCTCCGGCTCGCATACAGGTTTCTCAAGAATGCCGGTTTTGTCCCGCCTGAGCTCGAACTGAGAAATGAGATCATTACGCTGAGAGACCTGATAGAGACTATCGATGACGACAAGGAAAGGCTAAGACGGCTGAGGGAGCTCAACTTCAAAATTGCAAAGTTTAATATGTCGCGGGAAAAGCCCCTGGACCTCGAAGGGTTTCCGGAATACGAGCAGAGGCTGTTCGAGAAAAAGACCGGCTAAACATCCGGCTGTTTCGGTTGCTGTTTTTGCGCGGCGTGGTAAAGGATCATATACTCTTTTTCGATGTCCTCATATTGCGTTTGAAGGGCCTGCATCCTGCGTTCTTTAGACATGACCTCATCCTGGGCCTCCCTTAATTTCTCTTCGAGCTCCGCGATCCTGTCTCCACCGCCTGCAGAAGCGACTGAGCTTGCTGCAGGCGCGTATTGCTCGCCTGCCATCAACCTGTTGAGTTCTTCTTCCCACTGCACGAACTTCTCGGCAAGACGGTTCTCTTCTTTCTCGAATACCAGGATATACGATACGAGTTCGCTGGTATCGTCTTCGAGTGCCGCTACAGGCTCTTTCATTTCATCGCCGATGCCGTAAGATTCGGCAATGGTTTTCACCTTGTCCTGCATCAGGCGGTTCCTGGTCTGAAGAGCGCTCAGTCGAGTACGCGCATTTTCGAAGATGTCCTTAACAAACATTAATTCTGCGATCTTGTTTTTCTGAAATTCGATAATGCCGAGGAGCTTTTCGATACGGGCGGAATCAGGCACGGCTTCCTCGCCTTTTGTTTCGACGGCAGTCTCGACAGGGGCCTGCTCAACCACCTCTTCAGGTTCGGTCGACGGTATTGTCTCAATGACTTCACTCGCTTCAACTACTTCAGTACCCTGCGGCTCAGATACACCCTCAGCTGCCTGGTCGCTTGCAACGGCAGTTTCGCCCTGCTCCGTCTGCACCGGAAGGGTCGGGCCTACACCCTGAGAAGAGCTATAGAGTTTCTTGTATTTTCTGGCAGTCACGTAAAAGTAACCTGTCAGGGCAATGAGGAGCATGATAACAGACGCCAGGACCAGCGACGCAGTCTCCCAATCGATCACGGTTTCGGGTTGAGCGGAAGGCGGCGGCTGAACGGGAACACCCGGCACAGGAGGAGGTTCCACAGCCTTGAATAGAATATCTTTAGTCCGGTTGAAGGCCTTGCCTTCGGCAGCCAGTCGTACAGTATAGTCACCGGGCCGATTGATGTTCACTGCAACGGAATAAACCCCTACCTCCGCCGCTTCCCTGCCGGCAAGAGGTATTTTAAGGATCTTTCCGTCGGGATCAATGACCTCTGCGGAAAACCCAATCTGCGACAAGACTTCCTTATCGGTAATCCTCTTATCGTCCTTTTCGAGCCACGCATCGATGACAGCCTTGTCCCCTTTATTAAGGGTATTGCCGGCAAAAGGGCTTTTCAGCTTAAGATCCGTGAGGACGAATATCCTGTTGCCTTCGCGGCTGCTCAGTCTCACTTTCCACTTGCCTGTCATAGGCTCCTGGATCGTGATCATGTCGAAAATATTCGAACTGTACCACTGGACGTTCTTTGCAGATTTGCCCTGGACAATCTTCTTGCCTGAGGGATCCAGAAGCACTGTGGCAGTACCGGGCTGCTTCGTGATGAGCAAAACGGCTTCTTTGACATCCTTATCGACAGAGAAAGCATCCCCCTCAAGTGCGATAGAATCGGGAGATTTTATCTTCTCAAAGATCGACGCAAACATGAGATGGATATCCTTATCGGCAGCCGCATACCGGAAAAAGCCTCCCGTCTCTTCAGCCATATCCGCCAGCAGCTTTTGATCGGACAGCTCGGAAAACGCTATGGAATAGAGTTTTATCCCTGCCTTCTTTATTTCAGGCAGAAGCTTCCGGAGCTCTTCCAGCGAGGACTTCTCCTTTTCAGTATCGCCGAGGTCGAGCTTGCCGTCGGACATGATGATCAGGACCCTGTTCTTCCTCTTTGAGGCATCGAGTTCCCCGACGCCTTTTTTCACTGCTCCGGTGATATCTGTCGTCAGTTCTTTTGATGTGATCCTGCTTATCGCTTTGATGAAAGCCGGCCGGTTATTCCTGGAATTGGCGGTAAGCGGAATGAGTTCCTTTGCAGAATCTCCGAAGCTGATAATTCCTACATTGTCATCAGCTCCGAGGAGAGATATGAAGAGCCGGGCCGAATCTTTTCGATAATTCCTTGGATCGGTCTTTTTCATGCTTCCGGAGCTGTCCATGAGAAGGACTATGTCGGTGCCGGGATCTTCGGGCTGACGCGATTCAACCGCAGCAGCCGGAGGATTGTCTTTTGCGCCCTTTTCAGGTTCAGCAGAATAAGCGGCAGAGGTGAAGATAAA
>JBGOVD010000285.1:0-3829 GCA_041477935.1 Dissulfurispiraceae bacterium
GCACCCGCTCTGCATGCTCGGCTTCCTTCACGCTGATGCGGCACAGGCTGTCGAGACGCGCTGCGAACGACTTGGTAAACGCCTCCGGCATGTGCTGCGTGATGAGGATGCCCGGGCAGTCGGGCGGCATGTCCAGAAGGAACTCCTTGATCGCTTCGGTACCTCCGGTGGAGGCGCCGACGATAATCAGCTTTTCCGTCGACAGGCTGCGGTTGGCGAGCGCCGGCAGCACGCGCTCGACCCGGGGCACTCCGGGCAACGGCCGAGGCCGCAGGCGCGCCGCGGCGGCGGTGCGGATTTTACCGGCGATTTCGTCGGCGTACTCCTGGATGCCGTGGACGATGTCGATCTTCGGTTTGGAGACGTAGTCGATAGCCCCCAATTCGAGAGCCCGCAGGGTGGCGTCCGAGCCTCTTTCGGTAAGCGAGGAAACCATGACCACCGGCATCGGCCGCAGCCGCATCAGCCGTTCTAGAAAATCCAGACCGTCCATTTTCGGCATTTCCACGTCCAAGGTCAGCACATCGGGATTGAGAGCCTTGATCTTCTCCCTTGCCACCAGCGGATCGGGAGCGGTTCCTACCACCTCCATATCCGGCTGTTTATTAATGATCTCGGTCAACAGGCTCCGAATGAGGGCTGAATCGTCTATGATGAGCACTTTAATGGGCATCAGAATGTTCCTTTCGGCTGATTGCGGAGCCTTTTCACGAATACCCGCCCGGTGGCGGGGAAGAAGACGAGCTTACGCGGGCAGCAGTCGCCCATGTCCGATGCGACAACAGGGATTCCCCGCTCCTCAAGATAGCCGAGAGCAAATTCGGCATTTTTCTCTCCTATGTTCGCTCTTCCGGCCATTACCCGGCCGGCGCCGAAGAGCTTCGCCTCCAAGCTGGTGCGCCGCGCTCCGAGAATATTCAACCGCTCCAGCAGGTGCTTTATGGCGCAGGCTCAGTAGCAGGCGGAGCAGGGATTGGCGCAGGGGGGGCATAGGGGGCTGCGCAGCGGGTGGCGTTTTCCTTTAACAGAATCTTCGGGAGCATAGAGTGATTCATCCCTCCCACTCTTCTATCCCTGTCATAGAGGCAGACCGAAACGCAGGAACCGAGCAACGTGGAGATCGCAGTGGCATCGGCCGTTGCGAAGTATTCCCCCGGAAGGATCTTCACCGCACGTGTGTCAAAATCCCGCTCGAAATACTGGTTGTCGTGAATTGCGGGTTGTCCCGTAGCATAATCCTTAACTTCCTGAAGCCGCAGTTGTCAGCTCTTTAATGTATAGACCGTCTTGCCGGATATCTTAAACAAATTCGTGGCGTGGTGAAAGCTTTCGGAATGACCGGCAAAAAATAGCCCATCCGGATTAAGATAAGATGCCATCTTATTCAAGACCGAGTGCTGCGTCTCGCGGTCAAAGTAGATCATCACATTTCGGCAAAAAATAATATCGAACTTTTCATGTATCCCCCACTGTTCATCCAGCAGGTTGAAGCGTCTGAAGGTAATCAACTTTTGCAGCTCAGGGCGGACTTTGGCAAACCCGTCATTATTCCCAGCACCCTTCAAAAAATATCGCTTCATTTGACCTGCAGGTATTTTCTGAAGTTGATCGAGAGGATAAACTCCCCGCCTGGCCTTCTCCAGCACATTGGTATCGATGTCGGTAGCGAGTATCCTGACCGGGGCGTTGAACGTCTTGAAGTATTCAACAACCGTAATGGCGATGGAATAGGGTTCCTCGCCGGTCGATGAGGCGCACGTCCAGATGTTGACCGGCTTTGATTTAGGGATAGTCCCGAGGTGCCTTGAAAGGATTGCGAAGTGGTGGGCCTCCCGGAAAAAGGAGGTCATGTTGGTAGTGAGAGCGTTGATGAATTCTTCACATTCCCGCAGATCGCCACTTTCCAAAAGTCGGATGTATGCACTGAATGAATTTATTTGTCTGACCCTGAGACGGCGGGCAAGGCGTGTGTATACGAGATCCTTTTTGGACGGAGCCAGGGAAATGCCTGCAACCCTGTAAATCAGACCTTTGATATTCTGGAAGTCTTCGCTGGTGAAGGGGAACTCATAAAGTTCCCTTTCACCAGCCGTTCTTGTCAACGCCTGTATATTTGTTTTTGTTGTAGCCAACATGCCCTGTTCCCTGTATCTATCTTATCTTATTGCTATAAAACCACATCGAATCAGAATTCCTTCCAGTCGAGATCCACTTCAGCAGATTCCGCTGCAGCCAA
Organism: Dissulfurispiraceae bacterium; assembly: GCA_041477935.1. Lineage (GTDB taxonomy): Bacteria > Nitrospirota > Thermodesulfovibrionia > Thermodesulfovibrionales > Dissulfurispiraceae > Fen-1308. Next base: position 2,237 of record JBGOVD010000285.1, read on the forward strand.
TGCGGGAATGTCCAATCTTTTCTGCTTAACCTGGGCCAACTGGCTGACTTTTTTTAAGATGGTCTTCGCATTGGCGCTTTCTATCCGTTGTGTCTTTTTTCCCGACACAACCCTCTGAGGCTGAGCGTGCTCTTCAAGCTTGAAACGGGTAACGACTTGCACCATTTGCTGCGCCTGTTCCTTGAGCGACTCGGCGGCCGCGGCCGCCTCTTCAACCAGGGCGGCATTCTGCTGGGTCACGTCGTCCATCTGGGTTATGGCGGTATTGACCTGTTCGATACCGCTGGACTGTTCCAGAGAGGCGGCAGAGATTTCAGCCATGATATCGGTCACCAGCTTGATGCTGGTGACGATCTCCTGGGTCGTATGCCCGGCCTCTTCCACCAGTCGGCTGCCATCCTGGACCTTGCCGACCGAATCCTCGATCAGGGTCTTGATTTCCTTGGCTGCGGCCGCACTGCGCTGGGCAAGACTGCGCACTTCGGCCGCAACTACGGCAAAACCACGACCCTGCTCACCGGCCCGGGCCGCCTCGACTGCAGCGTTCAAGGCCAGTATGTTAGTCTGGAAGGCAATGCCGTCAATGACGCCGATGATATCCGAGATCTTGCGGGAACTGTCGGTAATCGATTCCATGGTGCGCACAACTTTGTTGATGACATCGCCACCTTTTACCGCCACGCCGCTGGCGCTGATCGCCAACTGATTGGCCTGTTGGGCGTTATCGGCGTTCTGCTTGACGGTGGAGGTCAACTCCTCCATGCTGGATGCGGTTTCCTCCAGGGCCGAGGCCTGCTCTTCGGTGCGCTGGGACAGATCGGCATTCCCTGCCGCGATCTGTTCGGTAGCCGTGGCAATGGAGTCCGAACCGGTACGTACCTCGCCGACGATCCGGGCCAGTCCCCCATTCATCTCTTTCAGTGACTCCAGCAGTTTTCCGGTCTCATCCTGACTCACTATATCTATCTTTACGGTCAGGTCCCCGGCCGCAATCTGCTCCGACACGCTGATGGCTTTATCCAGTGCCTGTTTGATTTTGCGGGCAACCACCCAGGCAAAGGCAAAGACTACAAAAGCCAGCAATAACGTTGCACCGATAATCTGCCATTTCATTGCTGCAACTTCTTTTTTGACATCATCCACGTAGATGCCGCTGCCGACAACCCAGTCCCACTCTTTGATTAACTTAACGTAGGATATTTTGTCAACAGGTTGGGTAGCGCCCGGTTTTGCCCACTGGTATTCGACGATTCCTGCTCCTTTATCCTTCGCCACTTTGGCAAATTCGACGAAGATCTGCTTGCCGCGTGGGTCCTTGATATCTGATGCATTTTTCCCGTTCAATTCGGGCTTGACTCCGTGCATCAGAATCTTGGGCTCAAGGTCGTTGATCCAGAAATACTCGTCGCCGAGATATCGCATGTCCTTGATGTTTTCCAGTGCGCGGGCTTTGGCCTCTGCTACTGTTATCTTCCCGTCTTTAGCATCCTGAATGTGGCTTTCAATCAATGATGAAGCCGTCTCAACGACACCCTTTGTAGCGGTTATCTTCTCATTCATCAGTTGCCTTTCCATATAGGGAAGGACATAGAA
>JBGOVD010000226.1:0-4473 GCA_041477935.1 Dissulfurispiraceae bacterium
CCTGAGGGCAGCGATTAGCTTGTCCGAAAAAGAGTCTTCCTCCCTCGAACGGAAACGCTCGAACAGCGACAGGGCGAGCACAGGCGCAGACACTGAAGATTCAATCGCCTGCAGGATGGTCCATCTCCCTTCGCCGGAATCTTCCACGTAGCCCCTGATCTTCGTGAGATCCGGGTCTTTTGCAAAGGCATCTTCTGCAAGTTCGAGAAGCCACGACCGCACAACACTCCCCTGGTTCCACAAATGGGCGACCTTCGAAAATTCCAGACTCTCCGAATAAGGCGAAGCCTTCATGATTGCGAAGCCCTCACCATATGCCTGAAGCATCCCGTACTCAATGCCGTTGTGCACCATCTTCACGAAATGTCCCGCTCCTGATGGGCCGCAATACATGTAACCATCCTTCGGCGCGAGCGCAGCGATAGCCGGTTCGAGTTTATTAAAGACTTCGAGCTCTCCGCCGATCATCTGGCAATATCCGACTTTCAGGCCCCAGATGCCCCCGCTCACACCGACATCCAGATAATTGATTCCATCAGCCTTCAGTGCCTCGCTCCTTCTGAGATCGTCCTTATACATGCTGTTGCCGCCGTCGATGATGGTGTCGCCCTTCTGCAACAGCCTTCGGAGCGAATCGATATGATCGTCTACTGTCTTGCCGGCCGGCAGCATAAGCCAGACAAACCTTGGAGTCGCGAGCTTCCTGACAAGCTCTTCCAGGGAATAGGCGCCTTTTGCCCCCTCCTTCATAATCTCATCGACCTTGTCAGGGTTCCTGTTGTAGGCGATGACTTCGTGCCCACCCCTGAGAAGACGTGTCGCCATATTCATCCCCATTCTTCCCAGACCTGCCATTCCTATCTGCATGACGTTCTCCTTTTCATTGACATCCTTTTACCCCTCCCCTTAATTTAAGGGGAGGATGGGAGGGGTTACTCATGCCGAAATAATTCATAACTCCCCCTTCCCCATCTTACCTCAAGAGGGGGAAAAAACATCTACTTGTTCAGCATCGAAGCCGCATCCGAATCGAGGACAAAGGTCAGGGTCCCATTCAAAGGTTCTACCCTCGCGGCAGGAAATCCCTGGTCCCTCTCTTCTGCTACTCGTTTGACGATTGTCGCTTTACTCTTGCCCGTAACGATGAAAACAACATTTGCAGCATTATTGATGACCGTCAGCGTAAGACTGATTCTCGGATGCTTGATGTCGTCACGTCGCACGGCAACTGCAAGCCTTTTTTTCTCCGGCACAAGCGGCTCCTCCGCCTCTGGAGATCCCGGGAACAGGGAAGCTGTGTGGCCGTCAGCGCCGATACCGAGGCAGATAAAATCGAATACTGGAACTTCCCAACCCCTGAGACCAAAGAAATCTTTCAGTTCTGTCTCGTATTCTTCCGCAGCCTTCGCGGATGACGGACCGTCTGCCTTTACGGCATGAATATTACCTTCGGGCATTTTGAGGTCATCGATAAGATGTGACCGAATCATGCCATAGTTGCTGTCGCTGTCGCTGAAGGGAACGCAACGCTCATCGACGAGAAAAATGTGCGTCTTGTCCCATGGCAATGTGTCGCGTGTAAAGGCGAGTGAGCTGTAAAAATCGGCAGGCGTCACTCCGCCGGAGAGTGCGGCGACAAACGAGCCCTTGCGCCCGATGCACTCCAGCGCAATTTGACTCCACCTCTGCACCAGGAACTCGTTCATTTCCCGACTGTCGTCGAATACATGAATGCATGAGTCCATATTTATAGCATCCTATACAGTCAGCCAGCGCTGTCCGTCCCGTTCGAAGATACTACTTACTGCATCCGGCCCCCATGAACCCGCTTCGTAATTCGGAAAGCCGGCGGACGGAATGTCATTCCATCTATCGATTATCGGGTCTACGACTTCCCACATGGCTTCGACCATGTCCTCCCTGACAAACAGTGTCAGGTCACCTTTCATGCAGTCTACCAGCAGTCTTCCATAAGCGTCCTGATGCTCCTTATCGAACTCCCCTCTGTAGCAGAAGTCCATATTCGCCGCATGAACCTGGTTCGGCGAATATGGATATTTGACGTTGAAGCGGAGGGATATCTTCTCTTCGGGATTTACGGTAATGACCAGAACATTCGGTTCTATGACATCGCACGTTCTGCCCATGAGCCTCAGCGGCAGCTGCCTGAACTGGAGGCAGATTTCCGTTACCCGCCGTCCGAGCCGTTTGCCGCATCTCACATAGAAAGGTACTGAAGCCCATCTGAGGTTGTCCACAAAGAACCTGCCTGCGAAATAGGTAGGTGTCACCGACGCAGGTGATACCCTCTCTTCCTCCCGGTAACTTACCACCTGCTTTCCGCCTATCATCCCGCGTCCGTACTGGCCGGGTACAAGATACCGGTCGATATAGTCTTTGTCCATCGGCCTCAGGGACCGCACAACCTTGATCTTTTCATCCCTGATATAATCGGCGGTAAATCCTATAGGAGGCTCCATAGCAATCATGCCGATCAATTGCATCACATGGTTCTGCACTATGTCACGCACTATCCCGTTACTTTCATAAAACTCTCCGCGATGCCCGATGCCGATATCTTCCGCGACCGTAATTTGAACATTGTCGATAAAGCGGGCGTTCCATACCTGTTCGAATATTGCATTCGAAAATCTGAAGAACATGATATTCTGCACCGTCTCTTTTCCCAGGTAGTGGTCTATTCGATAAATCTGGTTTTCAGTAAATGCCTCTTTCAATATGGCATTCAATGCGCGAGAAGATGCACCGTCCATGCCGAACGGTTTTTCGACAATTATCTTGGTATCGAATGTCCCTTTGCAGAGGTTAAATTCCGCCAGTCTCTTCACGATTTCGGGGGTCGCCTCCGGCGGCACAGCCATATAATAAATAACATCCTTACTGCCCTTGTCCGTCCTGACAGAAAGCACGTCGAGCCTGGCGGAAAGGAGCTTCATAGTCATGTCTTCTGCGACATCGCCGGAGAGGTAATAAAGATGTCTGCTGAATTCCTGCCATTGAGATTGCTGGATTGCGATACCCAAGGCCTCGGCAACGGCATCCTTCATGCCTTCACGAAATTCCTCGTCCGTTAGATGCTTCCTGCCGAATCCGAGTACGGAAAAATGCTCCGGCAGCTCCCCACCTTGCCATAGCCGGAATATCGCGGGCATCAGCTTCTTTCTGCTCAGATCGCCGTTTCCCCCGAATATCATAAGGGTAAAAGGCGCAACCCGCAATGCATCGGGAGGGATCTCGCATGTCTGGAGGAACCTGCTGTCTATAACTTCGTTTCCGGTGCCGTGCGTCATAAGCGCTGAAACTCCTTTTCTATCGCCGCAACCTTTGCGAGTCTCCTCGAATGCCTTTCAGCCCCTGAAAAGCGTGCTCCAATGAAGAACGAAACCAGTTCTTTCGCAAGCTCTTCACCGATAACTCTCGCGCCGAGACAGAGCACATTCATGTTATCATCTTCTACGCCCTGATGCGCGGAAAAGGAATCGTGGCAGAGCGCAGCCCGCACCCCGGGAAACTTATTGGCTGCGACGGATGCGCCCACTCCGCTCCCGCAGATCAGTATGCCCCTCTCTGAAGCACCCTTGAGTATCACCTCCGAAACTGCTCTTGCGAAATCGGGGTAGTCATCAGCAGGATCGGGTCTTACAGCCCCTGCGTCGAACACCTCGTGACCCTTTTCAGCGAGGAACCGTATTACCACCGTCTTGAGATTGAAACCACCGTGGTCGGAGCCGATAGCTACTTTCATCGGGCGATCAGGAGGTTCCAGTCGGCTGAAAATCTCTCCATGCCCTTGACGGTCAATTCGTGAGATATGTCGAAATCCTCCCAGTTCCTCAAGAGATCCAGATCTTTGTAAGTGATGGGGGAAAGACCCCTTGAGTCATACTTATAATCTTTGCCGGGCAGCAAGCGACCCTTCGCCGCCCACTCTTTCAATATCTCATACGGCGCGGTTACGATATCGCATCCTAGCGCAATCGAGTAATAGAAGTGATCCATACTTCTCACACTTGCCGAAAGCACCTCGGCATGGTGATCGCTATTTCCATACATCCGGACGATGTTGGCGATAAGGTCCATGCCGTTTTCCTTCAGGTCGTCCAGCCGCCCCACAAAAGGCGAGACAAAGACCTCTCCCTTCTTTGCGCCTCGTGTCGCAGCATAAACCGCTGCAGCCTGCTCCTGCGTGAAACAGAGAGTCATGTTCACCCTGAGACCGCTTTTCACAGCCATCTCGGCAGCCCTGAGCCCTTCTGCCGATGACGGGAATTTGATATGTGCGTTGGGTATCCACGAAAACATTTCCTTGCCCTGCTCCAGCATCTGTTCGGCCTTCGTGGAAAGGTCCGCATATACTTCGACTGAGACGGAACCGTGCGGAATAAGACCTGACAGCTCCGTCACCACATTACGATAAAAGTCGTATATCTCTCTCTCGCTGAATTTCTCACC
>JBGOVD010000326.1:0-3374 GCA_041477935.1 Dissulfurispiraceae bacterium
CCTTCAAAAGGCTGTGAAGCTCGATGAATTCGTGTCCTGTTAAACTGAATTCTTCCATAGCTACTCCTCTTCTTTACCAGCTTGTTTGCTGCCGGGCAGGCAGCGGTAAATGCCTCCCAGTACGGACATTATCAGAAGGAAGACCGGCACGGCCACGAAGAAAAATTTAAGCGGCGCCATACCGGGATTGATCAGTTCAGCCCTGTCGATGCCGTTCAGCATCAGTATATAGGCCTCGATATTGGATGCCTGCTGCTGGGTCAAACTGCTGCTGTCGCCGAAAGCAGGCATGCGAAGCCTCGGTCCCTTTCCGGATGGTGTCGATCCATGCTGGATGAAACGGTCGATCTCATCGGCAAAGCCTTGAGGATCTTTACTGAATAACTCTCGGCCGATCGGATTGAGGCCCGGCACTGACCCTTCATCAGAACCGGGATTTTGTATTGTACCAGCCCCTTTAGGCCCGTGGCAACCTGCGCACTGCTTCGCAAAGAGCAGTCCGCCTTGATCAGCACTGCCGATGATATTTGCTGCCGGGCCGGTCAATTTCTTCGATGCAGGGGAAGTTGTTTCAAGTGCCGGAGCCGGACTAGCGGGATTTCCGGCAAGCGCAGATTGCACCGAGATCGACGAAGACTTCGGAATTCCGGCTGACTTGAGGTCAAGCAGATAATCCATCAGATCATTAACCTCCCGATCTGTGAGTTTACTGAATGAGGGCATTATAGTGTCCGGGAAATGTGCTTTCGGATTTTTAATCTGGACCAAAAGCCACTCGCGGTTCCTGCCGCGGTTCCCTTCACCTGAAAGATCAGGACCGATAACTCCGCCGGTGCCTTTGATTGCATGGCAACCGGCGCAGCCGTTAGTTTGATATACAGCTGCGCCTCTTCCGATACTCTCAGGGGTAGCAGCCGCAGCCTGAGGCATCTGACCGCCTGCCTGCGAACCGACAGGGGTTTCCGTATCGGCCGCCGGCTTACTCACATATCCGGCTATCGTCAGCGCGGTCAGCAATACTGCCAGCAGCGCAGCTCCGGTCATTGCAACAGGCCGCTTTAAAGGATTTCTCTCAGGAGAGCGGTCGAAAAAAGGAAGAGCCATCAGCACCAGGACCAGGACGGCCGGAACACCCGTTACTCCCAGAGGTTCGAGAGGACCTTCGAAATATTTGAGGGCCTGGTAGAGGAAGAGGAAATTCCATTCGGGCTTCGGGACGAAAGTTGTCGACAATGGGTCAGCCGCGCCGGTAAAGGCCGGAGGAAAGAAGACTGAAAGAGTTATCAGCATCATAACGACTGCAGATGCGGTCATGGTATCCCTGAAGGCCTGGTCAGGCCAGAAAGGCCCTGTGACTATTCGCTTTTCGGGCTCCCACGGACCTACTAAGCCTTTTACTCTGAAGGCTACGATGTGTAAAAAGATTAATGCGAAAAGAGCGATCGGAAGTATTGCAATATGCAGTATGAAAAAGCGCGAGATAGTGAGCTGTCCCATGTCTGTACCGCCCCGCATCAGCTCGGTGGTCAGGCTGCCTACTATCGGGATAGATCCCGGAATGCTGGTTCCGACCTCAGCCGCCCAATAGCCCGCCTGGTCCCATGGCAGGGGGCCACCTGTAAAGCTGAGCCCCATTGTGATGAGCAGCAGGACCACCCCGAAGAGCCAGGTCAATTCACGGGGACGCTTGTAAGCGCCCCAAATAAAGACACGGGTCATGTGTAACACAACCACTACGATCATTGCGTTCGCGCCCCAGTAATGGAGGCCGTGGATCAGCCATCCGAACGGGACTTTCGTCCTCAGGTAGCCGAGGCTGTTGTAGGCATGGTCGACTGTCGGCACATAAAAGAGTATCTGGAAAATCCCCGTGACGGCCTGAATGAGAATGATGGTGAGGACTGCGCTGCCAAGCGTGTAGGCATACCTGCTGCCACCGACGATCTCTTCGTCCAGGGCTGAACCGATAACGGCGGAGAAGGGCCACCTGTCATTCAACCATTTCGTAATGAGCGAAAGCATAGTATCCCCCTAGACTGCAATTTTTTTCGGGACGCCCGCCTTGAATCGCTCCCATGTGACGAACAGTGCCCCATTCTCCACCTTGACAGGGAGCGTATCGAGCGGGCGCGGCGCAGGTCCGGACACGACCGGGCCGTCGATCATGAAAACGCTGGCGTGACATGGGCATTCAAAGCGTCTGAGCTGAGTATTCCAGTTGTAATAGCAACCGGCGTGAGGACAGATCGGCGAATAGGCCGTCACTTCCGATGCAGAGCGCTTTACGACCCAGACCGAATGCACCTCAGTCTGCTCAAGATATGCATCCTGTTCGCGCTGGGTGAAATTAATTCTCACCGGCTCGCCTTCGGGGAACGATTGCATATCGGCCACCTTCACCCACTTCTGTTTTTGTGTGCCGAACCTGGATCCCACCAGGGCGCCTATGAAGGGGATGCCGAGTATTACGCCGATAAGAAATGAGGCGACGGCCATCATTGCAACAAGAAAGCGTCGCCGCGTAGTTTCGATCTGCGTTGGCAGCTTTGAGCCTGAAGAGCATTCTTTACATTCGTTCACCGTGATTATCCTCCTATCCCTATCATCAGCCGTATCCCATCCATGAGCGGCGCCGGGTAAACACCAATCCAGAGCAACAGTATCAGAAGAACAGCCAGTAACATTCCTCCGGCTAACGAAATGCCGGGCATAGGGGATGGCTGTCCCGGGACGGGCCGCGTATAAATGCTGAAGATGATCCTCAGATAATAGAAGAGACCAATGACGCTGCTTAGGGCCAGTGTAACGATGAGCACCCACAATCCCGACGAGACCCCTGCGGTAACTAGATAGAACTTGCCTATGAAGCCTGCGGTAAGCGGAATTCCCGCGAGCGAGAAGAGCATGGCCGTGAATACTGCGGCCAGGAACGGATGCCGCGATGACATTCCGCGATAGTCGTCGATATCGTCGGCATCCCTTTCACTATCGGAAAGAAGCGTGATAACGCCGAAGGCCCCGAATGTGGTCACGAAATAAGTGATCAGGTAAAAGGTTACGACCTGAGCGGAGAATGCGCCTCCGGCCAGGAATGCTACGAGCACGTAACCCATGTGTGCGATGGAAGAGTATGCGAGGACCCTCTTGATATTGTTTTGGAACAGGGCAAGGAGGTTCCCCGCAACCATCGAAACGAACGAGATGAAGCCAAATACAAGAAACAGTGAATCCGATTTCAGGAAATCTGTCTGCGTGAAATACCTGAGCAGAATGGCAAATACTGCGCCCTTGGATACGGTTGCGATGAAAGCGGCTATAGGAGCAGGTGCTCCTTCGTAAACGTCCGGCGTCCACATGTGAAAAGGCACGAGAGC
>JBGOVD010000109.1:0-6729 GCA_041477935.1 Dissulfurispiraceae bacterium
CTGACCGGCTCCATGATTTTGTTTGAAGCAGGATGGATTGTAACGGCAATCCATTTTTTCCCGTCCATGGCGATGGAACGCGCGCTATACTTAATCTTCGCAGCGGGAGTAAGCCCGGGAATGTGAATCGAGACCACAGTCCTCTTCTGTGATTCGACGAGAGAGATACCGGTTATGTCGAGAGGAAGGTTCTCCGGACTCACCCCGGTGACCGGAGTTCGTATGATCTCGGTTTTGGATTTGGCTTCGATCTTCTTTTGAACTTCGGGCGCTTCTTTCCTGGGCGCCTGTTCGGCTTTTTCCGCCGGCTTGACTGCGCTGGTCACCGTCGCCTTCACAGAAGTGACCGGTTCGGCAACGATTGAGAAGGCCTCTGATTTATTATACTGGACATCGACGAGCGCCGAACCATTCACGAATTCCGATGACGGAATCCGGTGCGGTGTAAGTTTTCCGCTGCCTGTCGTAGAAAGGACCACATCCGGGCCTATGAGGTTGTAATTCTTTATCGGGTTGCCTATCTGGTTATAGACAGTTACCTTGATCCTGAATTTCTGGCCGGCTATTGCAGATTCCGGATTGGTTACTTCAAACTTCGACGGGACCTGGGGCAACACCTTTATCTGTTCGCTCGTGCCGTGGTTCTTCCTGTTCACTTCGGTAGCGGCCAGCGTCATATCATGCGCATTTTCCGCAGTATCGTAGCGAAGAGTGACCTTCGCCTGGCCATTTATGAATTCGTACGCGGAGATGGCAGAGGGGAAAGGTCTGGCCTTGCCCGAGGAGGTAACAGTGACGCCTGATCCGGTCGATGCGTAATTCTTCACGATGTTACTATACGTGTCTATTGCCGCGATCGATATTTCGAAAGGCTCGCCGGCTATAATCTCTTTCGGGGCCAGGAGTTTGAAAGAGGCGAGAGTATTGTTTACGACATCTATCCATTCGCTCGTCCCGATGCTGCCTGTTACGAGGTCGCGCACTTCGATGGTAAAGGCGCCGGCTTTTTCTGAGATCAGGGTAGCGGTCCCGACTCCATTTCTGAAATCGGCTACGGATTCCCCGATTATCTTCGGTTCCGCCCCGCCCTTGAACAGGACGTTTATATTCTTCCCGTAGATCTTTTCCGAAACCGTATTACCAAAGGAATCGACAGCCAGGATCTTAACATCGAACTTATCACCTGCCGGCACAGCCCTCGGACCTCTCACAATAAGGGAAGCAAGCTTTCCGGGGACAACCTGTATATCGCGGGCCTGGAGGGGGATCGTATTGCCGTTTTCAAATATCGTCAAGGTGAAAGATTCGGCGGCAGTATCCCTGAGGGAAATGGCTGCAATGCCTTTCACGAAGGCTGAAGAAGAGAGCGTCGATGGCGTCACGGACGCGGATCCCGATACCGAAACAGTGAACTCTCTGCGGCTGTCGTTGAAATTGGGGATGATGTTGTTGAAGGAGTCTACAGCAGTTATTTCCACCGGAACTTTGTCACCGGCCGCTATTTTCTGGGGGATCTTTATATCGAAGTGGTCGAATTTCCCCGGCTGCACCATGATGTCTCCGCAAAAAGATGCAGAAGGTATTATCAGAAGCAGGAAGAAAACGACGTGCGCCAGGAAAGCAGATTTGCCTCCGCGTTTAAACATAAGCCCCCCGTGTAAGGAATGTAAGGATAGTTATAGTGAATTCTCGAAGAGTATAGCATAAATCGGGCTTTCATAGGTATAACAAATTAGAGAGGCATGCCTGCCGCGGGCTGTCGCCGGATTTTTTGTCCGCCCCCTATTTTCAGCACAAAATCATGGATTTAAGCGAACGGCATTCCTTGAAAAAGCCCTGGGAAGTCTGTTAGTATTAATGATGTCTGAAGGCCCGCTGAAGGCGAGTTTGCTGCTCAGGGTAATGGCAAAGACGCTTGATTTCATAGTCATTGCCGCAGCATTGAAGGCGATCCCACGCGTCGGCTTCATAGCGGCGATAGCATATCTGCTGATATGCGACGGCCTTTTTGACGGCAGGAGTCTCGGCAAGAAAATAATCAGGTTGAGGGTCATCTCGGCTTCAACTGCTGCCGACGGAAGTTTCAGGGACTCCATGATAAGGAATGCGCCGTTTGCTATGGCACTGGCGTTCTTCAACATACCGTTTGTCGGATGGCTCTTTCCCGTTTTCATCACGGCATTCGAATTCCTGCTGGCCCTTGGCAACGGCGAAGGGATGAGACTCGGTGATGAGCTTGCCGGCACAAAGGTAGTTGAAGGATGATCTTTCTGAATAAACGGTAAGTAATAATTAAGGGTTTGTATTTTAGAGGAGGTTTCAGTGCTTTTTAATAAAATCATGGGGATGTTTTCGAACGACCTCGCAATAGATCTGGGGACCGCAAATACTCTCGTTTATGTGAGGGGCCGGGGAATTATCTGCAGCGAGCCTTCGGTAGTGGTCGTTCGCAGGGACAACAAGAAACCTATAGCCGTAGGGCTTGAAGCAAAGGAGATGGTAGGGAAAACCCCCGCGAACATTATAACAATCCGCCCGATGAAGGACGGTGTCATTGCCGATTTCGACGCGACCGAAGAGATGCTGAAATATTTCATCACCAAGGTCCATCACAGGAAAAGTTTCATCTCTCCGCGAGTTATCATTGGGGTCCCTTCAGGCATCACGCAGGTTGAACAGCGCGCGGTCAAAGATGCCGCCCATGCCTCCGGTGCACGCGAGGTCTATCTGATCGAGGAACCTATGGCTGCGGCGCTGGGCGTCGGACTGCCGGTCGGAGAGCCTTCGGGTAACATGATCGTAGATATCGGCGGCGGAACGACCGACGTTGCAGTCATATCGCTTGACGGCATCGTCTTCAGCAAGGCGGTCAGGGTCGGCGGCGACAAGATGGACGAGTCGATAATCGCATATATCAAACGTAAATATAACCTGATGATCGGGGACAGGACTGCTGAGATGATCAAGATCCACTGCGGATCCGCGTATCCGACTGAAAAAATCCCACCCTTCGAAGTGAAAGGAAGAGACCTTATTTCGGGAATCCCCAAGGCGATCAATGTAACCGAGGAAGAGGTGAGAGAAGCCCTGCAGGAGAGCGTCATCCTGATCCTTGATACGATAAAGGTCACGCTTGAAAACACGCCTCCGGAACTTGCCGCCGACATCGTCGACCACGGCATCGTGCTTGCCGGAGGAGGGGCGTTGCTCAAAGGGCTCGATATTCTGATCAGGGAGCATACCGGCGTGCCTGTAATTGTCCCTGACGATCCGCTTACGGCAGTTGTCAGGGGATGCGGCGCCATGCTCGACAAGCTTGAACTGTTAAAAAAGATAGCAATAGCCACCAGTTGATGCGTTAATGTCTCGGGCCAGAAAAAGACTGCTCATTTTCGCGGTCCTGGTGTTTGCCGCCTTTGTCCTGATCCCTGTTTTCCGGAAGAAAGATGGCATGCCGCCGGCGCTGAAGTCATTCTCGTATCCATACGATACCCTGAGCAGCATCGTATCTTCACTCTCCGTCGGAATAAGCGGAGTCATGAATGCTGCCGAGGAGAATAAAAGACTCAAGGCGGAATTGCAGACGACTCTTCCGGAGAGGCAGCGGTATGGTGAGATCATCAAGGAGAACCAGAGGCTCCACGAACTTCTAAGTCTCAAGCACCAGGTCCAGGGAAGCGGAACGGCAGCGCATGTAGTTGCACGGGGTTACGACAAGTTTATCAATACGCTTGTGCTGGATAAAGGGAAGAACGAGGGTATCAGTAAAGACATGTCGGCCATCACCCCACAGGGGCTCGCCGGTAAGGTGTACGCGGTAAGGAATGATTATTCCGATATCATGCTCCTGAGAGACCCGAACTTTTCAGTTGCCGTCAGGCTCCAGGAGAGCCGCTATGAAGGGGTCCTGACCGGAACCGGGCAGCGTTACTGCGTCCTGAAATATGTGCCGACCGAAAATCCGGTGAAAGAAGGAGAGATTGTTGTCACCTCAGGGCTCGATGGCATTTTTCCCCAGGGCTTGCCCGTGGGAAGAGTTACGAAGGTGCTTACAGAAGGGGTCGAATTCTTTCAATATATAGAAGTGGTCCCTTTTCAGGCTGCAGGTAAAATCGAAGAGGTACTGGTGGTCGGTCGCTCAGCCGAACTGAAAAAGCCCCCTGAAGTGATAACTCCGCCAATTGCCACCGACGACGAAAAGGGAAAATAAAGATGACATTGGCTGTCTGGATTATTGCCGCAATACTCGCGCTTCTTCTTCAGCCCAAGCTTTCACTTTTCGAATATCCGCTCAATCTTTCAGTCGCTGTCGTTTATGCGTTCGGCATTAAGAAGGCAATGCAGCATTCATCTGCAACAGGCTCAGCGAATGTATCTGCTGAAATCAAGGCAACCATCTTCGGGGCCGCAGTGGGGCTTATAGAAGACGTCATGACAGGGTCTATGATCGGCCCCAACGTCCTCAGCAAAGGGCTGACCGGCTTTATCAGCAGCTTCGTATTCAGGGACATATTTTTTCTCTGGGAGTCTTCACTCGGAGGCATTGTGCTTTGCTTGTTGACCATGGCTGATGGCATCGTCGTTGTGGGATCACGGCTGCTTTTCTCAAATATCATGATCGGGGGCCGTGCGGTAGTCGAGCTGATAGTAATACAGGCTATCATGAATATACCTATAGGCTTGCTGGTTAAGCCCGGTCAAAAAGATTCAGAAATGGAACAAGCATGGTCTCGCGGAAGAAAATACAATTAGGCTTTTTCGTCGTCGCCGGCGTCTTTATAATTATCTTACTGCGTCTTTGGCAGCTGCAGGTCCTCGAAGGAGACAAATACCGCCGGTTGTCGGAGAACAACAGGCTCAGGATCATGAGCACGCCCGCACCACGCGGTATCATATTTGACAGAAATGGTGTCCCCCTTGTCAAGAACGTTGCCCTTTACAGCGTCTATATTGTGTATGATCCGGCTAAGGGAGTCGATATCGGGGCACTCTCTTCGATTCTCGGTCAGGATAAGCAGGAGGTCGAATCCCTGCTGAACAGAAAGGACAACAGCCCGTTTGTTCCGATCAGGCTTAAGCAGGGGTTGAGCTTTCAGGAAGTTGCCCGTGTCGAAGCACGGCGTTCGGATTTCCCGGGTTTATTCATCCAGACCGATGTCGGCAGGGCATATCCTTTTGGAAAAGTCGGCGCTCATGTAATCGGATACCTCGGCAAGATGACACCGGCTCAGGCAAGCTCGGCTGAATTCAGCAGTCTCCCTCCCGAAACCCCTATCGGGCAGTGGGGGGTAGAGGCCCTTTATGATAAACAACTCAGGGGTGTAGCCGGAGGAAAGGTCATCGAGGTCGATGCCCTCGGAAGGGAGCACCGGCTCATCCAGGAGAAACCGGCGGTCAAAGGAAAGGATGTTGTCCTGAGCATCGATATCGGCATGCAGAAGGCTGTGGAAGATGCTTTTGGAGACAAGGCCGGCTCGCTCGTCGCCTTGAAAGTGGATACGGGCGAAGTGCTTGCTCTCGAAAGCCTTCCATCCTTTGATCCCAATCTGTTTACGCATGGGATATCCTCCGGGGATTGGAAAAACCTGATCGAGGACAAACACAAGCCGATGATGAACAGGGCGTTGCAGAGCCAATATCCGCCGGGCTCAACATTTAAGATCGTAATGGCCGTAGCTGGTCTGGAGGAGGGCGTTATAACTCCCGATACCAGGGTCAACTGCACCGGCGGAATCAACTACGGCAAATGGACATTCGGTTGCTGGAAGCATGGGGGCCACGGCAGCGTCGAATTGCATAGGGCCATAAGGGAGTCATGCGACGTCTTCTTTTATGAAGTCGGCAAAAGGCTGGGGATCGACAGGATCCATAAATACGCTACCGGTCTGGGACTTGGCAGTCCCACCGGGCTTGGGCTGCAGAAAGAACGCACGGGGCTTATCCCGAGCACCGAGTGGAAACGGGCTAATAGAGGTGGGCAGGACTGGTATCTCGGGGAGACCTTCAACGCCTCTATCGGGCAGGGATATGTTGCGGTTACGCCGATACAGCTTGCGCTGATGACTGCCGCTGTTTCGAACGGAGGCAGCGTGCTGCAGCCCACCTTGATCAAAGACCCGAAGGAGGTCCATACGATATCCAAGATGGATCTCGACCCGGAAACATTGCGGCTTCTGCTTGACGGGTTATCTGCAGTCGTTAATGAAGATGGCGGAACTGCAAGGGTTGCGGCATCCACGCTTGTGAAAATCGGGGGAAAGACAGGCACCGCGCAGGTGGTGGGCAAGAAAAAGGGGTTGGCGGGAGAGCAGTTCATGGATCATGCCTGGTTTGTCGCTTTTGCCCCAGTCGACAAGCCCGAGATCGCTCTTTCCGTATTTGTAGAGCATGGCGGCCATGGCGGTTCGACAGCAGCCCCGCTGGCTAAGAAGGCAATCGAGGCTTATTATCTAAACAAGGCCAGGAACAATACAGCAAAGGAAGGCGCTGCTCTGCCGAAGGGCAATTCTTCCAGAAGTGACTCCCTGAATTGAGAAGACCATGTTCCACTTAGACCGCAGGCTCATAAAGAATTTCGACTGGATAACGTTCCTTGTCATTATCCTGCTGACACTCGTCGGCATCATGACGATCTACAGCGCAACGCGACCGGCTGTCGGAATGGGAGAACAACCTGATTTCTACTCAAAACAGCTGATATGGCTCGGATTGAGCGTTTTGGCCCTTTTC
>JBGOVD010000116.1:0-6558 GCA_041477935.1 Dissulfurispiraceae bacterium
GACTGCACAACTGGACTATAACACCCGCAGGTACCGAGGGTTTTAAAAAAGCCGAGATCACGGTCGGCGGCATCGATACAGACGAGCTCTCATCCAAGACAATGGAATCAAAGAGAGTGCCCGGCCTCTTCTTCGCAGGCGAGGTAGTCGATGTCTCGGGACAGCTCGGCGGGTATAATCTCCAGTGGGCCTGGTCGTCGGGATTCGCAGCGGGGCAATACGCATAATATGAAAACGATTATTCTCGCATCAGCATCGCCGCGAAGAAAAGAGATCCTCGAAAAGACAGGTCTTAAATTCAAGGTCTATGAAAGCGACTATGAAGAGAACATGGAAATCGGCCTGAATCCGCATGAACTCGCCATTTGCCATTCCGTCGGCAAAGCAAGGGCCGTTGCTCGCCGATATAAAAATGCGCTCATTATTTCTGCCGACACGATAGTAGTATTGAAGAGCAGAGTATTCGGCAAGCCCCGCAGCAAAAAAGAGGCGAAAGAGATGCTAAAATCGTTAAGCGGCAAGACCCATACCGTAATCACCGGATACACTATCATGGACGCTGAAACCGGAAAGAAACTCTCCCGTGCGGTTGAATCGAAGGTCTTCTTCAAGAGGCTGAATGAAGACGAGATAGAAACGTACATCAAATCCGGCGAACCCCTGGATAAGGCGGGGGCTTACGGCGTACAAGGCCTCGGGGCAGTGATCGTCAAGAGGATAGAGGGAGATTTTTTCAATGTTATGGGCCTGCCTCTGAATTCGGTCGCGGAAAGCCTGAAGAAGTTCGGCATAAAGGTGCTATGATGCGCCGCTGAGATTAGACGCCATCCGGGTATTGTGATATATTCAAAGCAGCCATTTAAAATCTATTAAAAGTCATTGAGAGGTTTTTCAATCATGAAACTTTCCAACAACAAAACCAAGATAGTCTGCACAATAGGTCCGGCATCCTGTACCCAAGAGGTAATGGAAAAGATGATAAAGGCCGGTATGACGGTCGCACGGCTGAATTTTTCTCACGGTGATTTTTCAGGGCATGCCGATGTGGTTGCAACACTTCGCAAGGCATCCAGCGCGGCTGGCAAGCGGGTAGCCATCATGGCAGACCTTCCTGGTCCTAAAATGCGCATAGGACAGATAGCTGATGAGCCCGTCGAACTAAGGCCTGGAGAACTATTTACACTTACTACAGATCAGATAACCGGAGATAAAAACCGGGCATCGGTTACGTTCGACCGTCTGCCGCAAGTTGTCAAGCCGGGGGATATTCTATATCTGAACGACGGTCTGATCCAGCTTGAAGTAGTTCAAGCCGAGGGGAATAATGTTACATGCCGTATAAGCATCGGCGGCGAGCTGCGCTCTCGCAAGGGACTGAACCTGCCCGGTATAGATCTCGGCATCAGCGCATTCACGGACCATGACAGAAAGTGTCTGGAGATCGCAAAACAACTCGGCGTCGATGCGGTGAGCCAGTCATTCGTTGATTCGGCATCGGACATTAATGCTGTGCGCGCCGCGGCAAAGAGCATGGATTACCACCCGTTTATCATCGCCAAGATAGAACGTTCTACGGCGCTTAGCAATATCGATGAAATACTCAAAGCGGCCGACGGCATAATGATAGCGCGCGGAGATCTCGGAGTCGAGATTCCTATCGAGGAGATCGCCCCTGTTCAGAAGATGCTGATGCGAAAGGTCAACGAACTCGGCAAGCCGGTTATCACGGCCACCCAGATGCTTGAATCTATGACGACCAGTCCCCGCCCTACCCGCGCAGAGGCTACTGATGTAGCCAATGCGATACTTGACGGCACCGATTGCGTAATGCTCTCAGGCGAGTCGGCCATGGGCATGTTTCCGGTCGAGTCGGTAGCCATGCTTGCAAGGATTGCAGCCGCAATCGAACCTACGCGCCAGGCGCATCCGGTCCGGGATATTCTCGGCACCCTGCCTGATACTCAATGTCCGAAGCTCTCAGACATCATTGCCATGGCAGTTGATTCAACACTGAAATGCGTCACTCCGTCGGCGATCTTCGTCCCCACGCACGGCGGCGGCACTGCCCGCAGCATCGCGAGATTCCGACTGCCGGTTTGGATCATTGCGGTGAGTTCGCAGGAGTCGACCTGCCAGGAGCTGCAGTTTTCATATGGAGTGCATGCTGCCCATGAACAGAATCACCCCGACAACTGGAATGTGTATATCAGGGAATGGCTCACAGCACACAAAGTGGAGGGTAATCTCGCGCTACTGACTGAAGGCCCCTCTTCAAAATTTCCGGACATGAACAATAAGATGGAGATAATAGACCTGAAACGAGAAGATTGCACGGCTAAAGGATAAAACTGTAAGGGCGAACAGCCGTTCGCCCCTACGACTACAAGTTATCTATCTCTTATATTCGGCAAACCCCGGCCTGTAGTGCGTCGAGCGCAGTTGATTTATTAGACCGGTCATCTCCTGCGGCGAGGTCGCCCGGAAGGCCTCGGCCCTGATGCTCCTCGTTTCGTGCAGTCCCCTGACATACCAGGCGAAGAGTTTGCGGAATTTGGTCGTACCTGTTTCATCTCCGTCGGCTTCGACAGACAAGTTGAGATGAGTTATCATCGTATCTGCCAGCTCGTCGACAGGTGGCCTTGGAAGCAGAGTGCCGTCCTTCAGGTACTGTGTCGCCTGCCTGAAGATCCAGGGATTTCCGAGAGCGCCCCTGGCGATTGCAACACCGTCGCAGCCGGTCTCATCGAACAGTTTTTTTATCAATTCTCCGGAAAAGGCATCCCCGCTGGCTACTACCGGTATCGACAGCGCCTCTTTCACCCTTCTGATCTCGTCATAGTCAACCGTCCCGCTGTATCCCTGTGCCTGTGTCCTGCCATGAATAAAGACTGCGCTCACACCCGCATCCTGGGCATATAAGGCGGTGTCACGGGCATTGACCGATGACTCATCCCAGCCTGCGCGTATCTTTACGGTGACCGGCTTGCCGGAATTCCCGACAAGCGTCTTCAGGACCTCTAATATCTTAAGCGGCTCTTTCATAAGCGCCGCTCCCTCTCCTCTTTTGGTTACTTTGCTCACCGGGCAGGCCGCGTTGAGATCGAGGACATCAAAGCTGTAATCGCGCAGGACGTCCAGTGCCCTGATCATCACTCCCGGATCGCTCCCCAGCAACTGAATGCCCAGCGGCCTGTCAGCCGGATGCTGAGAAAGCATCTTCATAGTGTTGCTGTTCCGGTATGTAAGTGCCCGGGCGCTGATCATCTCCGAGAACGCAAGCTCGCAGCCGAACTGCCTGTTAAGCACGCGGAACTGAAGATCGCTTATGCCGGCCATCGGGGACAGAATGAGGGGAGATGATAATGCCAAATTGCCTATATTCAAGACAAATAGTTTATAGTGCCCTGTCCCGACGAGTCAATCCGTATTGCCATCCGGAGCTTTCATCAATACACTGTTTCAATGGAGATTCGATTCCGTCCTGAACTTATGCAAGCGCATGCCCAATGCAGATGATAAGAAAAGATAGTACCAAAGTGCTAAAATTGCCCGGAAGGTTTCTGGCGTTTATGCTTCGTGTGTTGCGCGATTTCAAGCGCAATCAGGGCCTTTTGTTATCCGGGGCCGTGGCCTATTATTCTCTTTTGTCTATCGTGCCTATGTCGATTCTCGCCCTCATCGTTCTGCCTCATTTCATAGGAGAGGAAAAGCTGCTGCAGACCCTGTCAACATATTTCGGGATGGTAATACCCGGCTACGCATCGAATCTGACCGAACAGGCGAGGACATTTCTTGAGCATCGCGGGGTTGTCGGCATTATCGGATTTCTGGTGATGCTGTTCTTCAGCTCCATCGCCTTTACCGTGCTCGAAAACGCCATGTCGGTCATCTTTTTTCATCGCGTCAGGATTCATCGGCGGCATTTCTTCATATCCGCCATTATCCCCTATATCTATATTTTTCTGCTTGGTCTCGGCATTTTGCTTGTTTCGTTCATAGCGGGGGCACTGGAAACACTCGAAAACAGGCAATTGGTCCTGTTCGAATGGCGATTGAGCCTCGAAGGTACTGCAGGAATCGCACTATATATACTCGGGGTAATCGGCGAGGTCCTGATGCTCACATCCATATATCTGGTCATGCCTGCGGTGCACATCGCGTTGCGCCGCGCTCTTATCGGAGGTGTAACCGCGACCATCTTATGGGAGATCACGCGCCGGGTTCTGGTATGGTATTACTCAGTCCTCTCCATGGTTGATCTCATCTACGGTTCCTTTGCAACAGCGGTCGTCGCCCTCCTGAGTATAGAGGTCGCAGCCATAATCCTGCTTTTAGGAGCGCAGGTTATTGCCGAGTTCGACCGAAGGACATATTATGCGGACAAGGATGGTGATTCCGGGTTTGAAACCTGATGTCATCCCCCTGTTTACCTGTGACTGCCTTTATTCTTCTTCTGAAGCGAGTTTTTCCAGGACGGCCCTGATCTTGTCAGCGTCTGGGAAGCCGGCTGCCTTCCCTGCCTCATACGCAATGCGAAGCATCTTCAGTCCTTCATCCCGGCACCCACGCTCTAATTGGATCATGCCTAATTCCTTGCCGATGTTAAATAGTGCTTTTGCATGTTTCAATTCAACGGCGATCTGCCATGCCTCCGACATCAGTTTTGCGGCCTTTTCAATGTGCTGTCTCCTCAATTCAAAGATTCCAATATTAAAGAGTGAGCAAGCAAGGCTGGACCGGTCGTCTATTTCACGGTTGATCTTAAGAGACTCCTCAAGGTACTTCAGCGCAGTATCGTAGTCTCCCCGTGCCGAATAAATCTGGCCAATGTTGTTCAGAATTGTACCCTCGCCGGACCGGTCGCCTATTTCACGGGACACAATTAGGGCTTGACCTAGCGATCCGAGTGCCTCTGATAGATTACCCAGCATTCTCTGTCCATTGGCAATATCAAGGAGAAGTGAGATTCTTCCGGCAGGTCTGCTAGCATTCTGCAATGCATCGTTCAGAAGTTCGATACGGACTTTGTGAAGCCCCTTGCCAGAGAGGTCAACTGCAAGGCTTTGAGCTATATCGACTGCCTTTTCCAGGTCACCTGAACGCTGGGTCTTCCAGTATTCGACCATGCCGTCTAGCCACTTCTGAATATCAAGTTCGCTTTCATTATCGCTATTAATCCAGATGTTGGTCTTCTCGGTTATCCATCCAAGCACGGCGCTACTGGGCTTAAAAAGCTCCACCTCCTTAAGCAACTCTCCGGCATCAGATGCCTTGCCGTCTTTTAACTCATGAACGGCAAGCTCGATCTTGGATTTGCGGCGCTCGTCCTCGTTACCCAAATCAGACAGATAGCCGAGAAGTTCCTCGTAGTTCTGTTTCGGATACTCAACGTCCTTTTCCAGTTTTTCCCAAAGCTCTTTCCGTTTCTGCTCACGCTCCATCCGATCACGGTAATAGCTTTCAAAAAACTGGGCCAGATAATTCAGCCGCTTCCTGTGCAGTCGCGACTCGCTCATGGCCAGCCAGAGGTCGAAGAATCCTTCTTTGATGCGATAAAATCGTGACCTCTTATCCTGTGGGTTTTCCGATACAGTCAGGTATCCAGCCTCTGTCATACGTTTGAGTAACGATGATGCCTGCTGCGGTTTCATGCGCAGTCTGCCTGCAATGGCCGCCGGTGTACGGGGGGTATCGCGCATCAGGGCTATGGTCTCCAGAAGTGCCCGCTCCTGTGGGGCGAGGTCCTTCATGCGATCCTGATAGAATGGCGATATCTGATCAAGCAGCTTCTGAAACTGTACCTTCACATCCAGGAGGTTATCATGAGCCATCAGCTCATAAAGCAAAACAGTGAGCCTCGGATTCCCGCCGGTCATGGTATGGAGCGCATAAATCTTGGGCATATACTCATCGAAACTCTTCAGGATATTGTCACAGCCCTCCCACTCCAAGTTCTTCCTGATAAGGGCGACCGTTTCGTCTTCAGAAAGGTTCTCTAAAGGAGTGATGTCGAAAAAATCATAAAATGGGCTCTTATTGCTGTATATGCCTGGAAAGTAAACCGGCGAGGTCCCGATGAGAGCGGCGCATGGCGAATCCATAAGGAAGCTTCTGAACCGGTGGATGTCCTGCTCCTTTTTCATCTGCTCCGTGAAAAGACTGTCCAGGTTTTCAACCATCAGGAGCAACGTTTTGCCCGACTCCTTGCGATATCGTTTCAGTCGCGGTACTATGGCATCGATGATGTTTTCATCTTTCTCCACTGCGGCAAGTGACTGATGCAGCACTCGCCATTCTGCAGCTTGATCCTTCTCGGCAAGAATATCGATTATGCCCAAAAGGAGGTCGGCGAAGGATAGAATGCGATTGTTTTCCTCTGGAAACCGAATAACGGTATAGAGATTTCGCAGTTTTTCGCTCTGCTCGATCGCGTTTTCGACCAGCGTCAGGAAGTGCGTCTTTCCGATGCCTCGCGGTCCGATGAATAAGTAGTGCTGTCCGCCGCGTTTTGTCGCGTTGCGTCCGAGCTTCTCGATCAGGTCGTCGAGAATTTCCTGC
>JBGOVD010000309.1:0-3544 GCA_041477935.1 Dissulfurispiraceae bacterium
AATGCCGGAGAGGCTTTATTTATTGAAAAGAATCGATAAACCTACTAATATGAATAAATAATAAGAATGAGGAAAAGTAACAATCCGTCCCGACTATTCGTCTTGTGGGTCGGACTGCACCGTGATAAGCTTTGATAAGTGTATACGGATGCATGCTTAGGGATTCTTGAAAGGAATAATTTAGGGAGGCGACCTTGAAGGCAATCAAAGTTCAACAATTCGGCCCGCCCGAGGTGATGAAGGTTGAAGAAGTCGAAGACCCGCGCCCGGGCAATGGTGAAGTTATCGTTAGATTATTTGCTGCCGGCGTCAACCCCGTCGATACATATATACGCGCCGGTCTCTATGCCGGGAAACCTGTCTTACCTTATACTCCGGGCATGGACGGTGCCGGTGTGGTCGAATCTGTCGGAGAAGGCACAACGGGGCCGACTGCCGGAGACCGCGTATACATATGGGGCACACTCACTGGTGCTTATGCTGAAAAGGCCAAATGCCTGGTAAGCCAGGTGCATCCTCTCCCTGACCGCCTTTCTTTTGAACAAGGAGCAAGTGTAGGGGTGCCTTATTCAACTGCCTATCATGCCCTCTTCCATCGTGCCAAGGCGATTCCAGGAGATTTCATCCTCGTCCACGGAGCAAGCGGTGGGGTGGGCACGGCTGCTGTCCAGATCGCCAGGGCTGCCGGGATGAAGGTTATCGCCACCGGTGGAACCGATGCAGGCCGTAAGCTTGCAATTGATCAGGGCGCGCACCATGTTGTCGATCATCGAGATCCACTTCACTTACAACAGATTATAGACATTACCGGCGGCCGCGGAGTTGATGTGATACTTGAGATGCTGGCGAACGTCAATCTAGGCAATGACCTCCCCCTGCTGGCAGAAAGCGGTCGAGTAGTAGTCATAGGCAGCCGCGGCAAAGTCGAGATCGATCCTCGCGATCTCATGGGAAGAAACGGGACGATCCTTGGCATGGTTGTATTGATGGCATCCGAGCTGGAAAGGAAGGCTATGCAAGCGGCACTGGGTGCCGGCCTGGAAAATGGGACCCTGACCCCGGTAGTGGGGAAAATTATGCCGTTGGCGGACGCGCCTCTGGCCCATCACACGGTGATGGAGTCGAGTGCCCACGGGAAGATTGTTCTGCAACCCTGAGGTCGAGGCAATGGGTGAGTGGTTTATGCTCTACTAATCTTATATCGAACGCGATTTGGGATTACCCGCCCGGCAATGCCAGTTCGATCAAAGAAAACCATTCTCTCGGATCAGAAAACCATCTCTCGATTTTCAGTCCGGCTTCATGCGCCATAGCTTCAGTGCTCTCCCTGCTGAACTTCTTGCAGATCTCAGTACGTATCGTATCACCCTCTTCCAGATCTGCCCTGATCCCCAGTGCTTCTATCCATGCCGAGGTATTCCTGTTTGCCCTGAGATGCATTTCAACCTGCTCTTTGCTTGTATCAAAAAACGCTTGATGATCAAAATAGCGGGTGTCGAAATTTGCCGCCAATTCCCTGTTGATCACATTCAGGATGTTTCTGTTGAATTCAGCCGTGATGCCACGGCTGTCATTGTAGGCCAGCTCCAGAATGCCGGCATCCTTCATCATGTCGATGCCGACAAGGAAACGGTCCCCGCGCTTCATCAGACCCGCTACGTTTTTCAGAAGTCCGGACCTTGCCTCGTCGTCGAAGTTTCCTATCGTGCTTCCCAAAAAGAGAAAAAGCTTGCTGCGGTCTTCCGGAACCCAGCCAATATGCCTCGTAAAATCAGCAATCATACCCGTCACCTTCAAGCCAGGATATCTTTGCATCAAATCACGCGACGACGTATAAAGCGCTGATTCGCTGACATCCACCGGCAGATAGCAAATATCCGATGCAGGGGAGTGCATAACGGTGTCGAGAAGTGTGCAGACCTTCCAATTAGCGCCTGAACCTAGTTCGATCAGATAACCCTTATTGAAGCCCTGCATTATGTCGGGTGCATTGGCCCGCAGAATCGAGAGCTCCGTTCGTGTCTGGTAATACTCGGGCAGACTACAGATCTGCTCGAAGAGGAGAGAGCCTGCCTCGTCATAGAAATACTTGCTGGGAACAAATTTCTTCGTCGATGTCAGCCCTCTGAAAACATCGCACCTGATGTCGTCATGGAATGTGTCGCGCATGCAGTTGATGATCTTCATGCGGCCTTCCGTTAAAGTAGTCTCCATCATGTCTCCTCTTCCGGAATTCTGTTACCTGCACGGCACAAAGCGGACGCTGTTCCGAGCCCTTTTGACCACTTCTTCAAACAGAACAGCCGCCCTGTCGATCTCTTTAAAAGTATTTTCAGGACCGAGTGACAAGCGCACACTGCAATGCGCTTCTTCTTCTGAAAGGCCGACTGCGAGCAGCACGTGCGACGGTTTCGGAGAACCTGACCTGCATGCTGAGCCGGAGGAAAGAGAGAGACCTTTCTGATCGAGGACCAGCACAAGCGACTCGCCGCGCAGTCCCGGAAGCGTCATATTAAGCGTATTCGGAAGCCTCCGCATTGGATCTCCATTTAATCGTGCCTCAGGAATGAATTCGCTGATTTTCATTTGAAGTCTGTCCCTCATCTTCTCGACCACCTGCATTGAAGGCAGGGACTTAATCGCGAGTTCCGCTGCATTGCCGAAGCCTGCTATTGCGGCCACGTTCTCTGTGCCGGCACGCAGGCCTCTTTCCTGTTTTCCTCCGTGAATGAGGGGTTCGATGCCGACATCTTTTCTCATATACAGGATGCCTACACCTTTTGGACCGTATAATTTATGAGCAGACAATGACAGGAAGTCTGTGCCGAGGGCCTCTACATCAAGCGGGAGCCGGCCAGCTGCCTGCACGGCATCAGTATGAAACAGCACATCGCGCTCTTTCGCGATAGCTGCCAATTCAGCTATGGGTTGAATCGTACCGATTTCATTGTTAGCCATCATGATACTTGCGAGGCAGGTCTTCGTGGTTATAGCATTCAGCAGGTCCTGCGGATCGACCATTCCGGTCCTGTCAACAGGGAGCCGCGTAATCCTGAATCCCATATCCGCAAGCCAATCGCATGCTGCAAGCACCGATGGATGCTCAATGGCAGAAGTGATAATATGGTCTTTTTTGCCCCGGCTAGCAAAGGCCACTCCTTTCAGTACAAGGTTATTAGACTCAGAGCCGCCGCTCGTGAATATGATCCTTCTTGTAGTACAGTTGAGCAGTTGGGCAACGCTCCTGCGCGCCCCTTCGATGATTCCATGAGCTCCCCGGCCTTCCACGTAAATGCCGGAGGGATTGCCGAAATGATCTTTTAGGACCTGTGCCATTGCTTCATGGA
Organism: Dissulfurispiraceae bacterium; assembly: GCA_041477935.1. Taxonomy (GTDB): domain Bacteria; phylum Nitrospirota; class Thermodesulfovibrionia; order Thermodesulfovibrionales; family Dissulfurispiraceae; genus Fen-1308. The sequence continues at coordinate 3,348 of JBGOVD010000309.1, forward strand.
CTTCCCGGGCAATCGGAGTTGTCGCATTATGATCCAGATAGATACGCGGCTGTTTTTCCCCCGCATCTGTGTGATGAGCGAGAGTATTGGGACTGTATTCTCCGGAATCCATCTTAAAGGTTCCGACACAGTCAGATACTTTCACCACATCGCACAACAGCGCCTTGTAGACCGGGAATCCGGATATAGGGTCATAG
>JBGOVD010000249.1:0-4199 GCA_041477935.1 Dissulfurispiraceae bacterium
AATCGTATCTGTCAGCGATGGGATCAATCTTCAATGGTCAGAAGCCCCTCTGATAATTTATTTGCAATGCATAAATGAACAATAATTATCTTGTTAATGATTGGTTTGTGTCAAGCCTGCGGGAGCGTCACCAGTTAGATTCTCGCATGCCTGCTAAACAGGTGCAAAAACAGATTGTGGCGGATGTCCGTCCTACCCATTCAGCTTCAGGATCGCAAATAGTCCGAGTCTGATCATCTTCACTGCGATCGCGGCCAGAACCAGAGATGTGATCTTGGCAAAGGCCCTTGTGCCGTTGATGCCGATAACCCGTATGATGAACTCCGCTTTATACAGGATCAGCCAGGCAAGCAGGAAATTCGCGAGAAGGGACGCGATGACGGGGAGATAGCCGTAATTGCCCACAAGCACGAGAGTGGTCGTGAGTGTTGCGGGACCGGCAAGCAGAGGCGTACCGATAGGGACAACCCCCATGGTCGCTGTTGAGACTTGCCTCCCCTTGCTGTCCGGAAAGACGATGTCTACGATCGAAAAGACGAGCAGCAGCAATCCGCCGGCAATCATGAAATCTTCGACGGTTATCCCGATGGCTCTGAAGACGGCGCTGCCCAGAACCATGAATCCGGCAGACACCAGAAATGCGGTGAGGACCGACTGTCCGGCAATTTTCTTCCGCTGATCGACTATCTCCTCGGTGAATGAGATGAAAATCGGCAGGACGCTCAGCGCGCTGATTGCGACAAGGATCGAGATAAAGGTTGTGAGATATATATGGAAATCCATAATTGTCTATTTTAGAGGCATATCATAAGAATAATCAATGTCACACTACCCTGATTTGTGTCGGACAAATACCTACAAGTGAATCAGCTACGGACCGACTTTACTCTTTCATTCAATCCGCTATAATTTGAAGCAAGAGGGGAAAGAGCCAAGAGGAGGTTATGTTATGGAGTCGATTGATAAGGCAGAACTTTTCTTCATCTGCGGCGCTGTTGCATATTTCCTTCTGTTCCTCGTGATTCGTTAGAAGACCATTTCCATCAACGCAGTTTCGACTCGTTGAGGACAATGACTGATTTCCTTGCGTAATTTTGACCTTAATTTTCTCTTGACAATCGGACTGCAAATCGGTGAAAGTATTTCATCATGAAAAAGTATTTCTTCGGGAACTTCCTCTTTTGGTTCGGCTTTTACTTTAGCCGGTCTGCCCGTGGCAGAGGTTGACGAAGAGATAACATAAAATCAACCGAAAGCCGAGGGCAGACAGAGTGCCCCCGGCTTTTCTTTTTCCGAATCACCACGAAAAAGGCCGGGCAAGCTCCCCGGCCTTTTTGCTTCGGAAATAAAAGGAGAGTGCAATATGATAATCGTCATGAAATCAGGAGCGACAAAGCGCGAAAAGGAAGAGGTACTCGGCAGGATCAAGGAACTCGGGTACAAACCCCATGTCATTCATGGAACAACAAGGGATGTTATCGGCGCCGTGGGAGATGAAAGGGGCAAACAGATTGTCATTGAAACAATCGAGTCGATGCATGGAGTAGAAAGCGTGGTACCGATACTCAAGGCTTACAAGCTTGCCTCAAAAGAAGTAAAGAAGGACTTCAGCATAATAAAGATAAACGATTCCCTGTCTATCGGCGGCACCCGGATTGTCGTCATGGCTGGTCCTTGCGCGGTAGAGAGCGAAAAGCAGATTATCGAAACAGCCGTTGCTGTCAAGCAGGCAGGGGCGCATGTTCTCCGCGGAGGGGCCTTCAAGCCGAGGACATCTCCGTACTCCTTCCAGGGAATGAAAGAAAAGGGATTGAAGCTTCTGGCAAAGGCCAGAAAGGTAACGGGCTTGCCTATAATCACAGAGGTCGTCAATCCCGAATCGGCGGACCTCGTTGCCGAATATGCCGACATCCTTCAGATTGGAACCAGAAACGCCCAGAACTTCGAACTCCTGAAGAAGGTCGGACAGATTAAAAAGCCTGTTATGCTCAAACGAGGCATGTCGATGACTGTCAAGGAACTGCTGATGAGCGCAGAATATATAATGAGCGAGGGCAATCAGTCGGTGATACTCTGCGAACGCGGAATCAGGACCTTTGAAACGGCCACAAGAAATACCCTCGATCTTTCCGCCATCCCGGTACTGAAGGGTGAGACACACCTGCCCGTCGTCGCCGACCCTTCACACGGCACCGGACACTCAAAATACGTCGCTGCCATGTCATTCGCCGCTGCAGCCGCCGGTGCCGACGGCCTGATGATAGAGGTGCATCCCGACCCTGAGCACGCTACCTCGGACGGGCCTCAGTCTTTGACCCCGAAAGACTTCACTGCCCTTATGTCAAAACTGAAACTCTTCGCCGAAGCCGCCGGGAGAACAATATAAGCAAGAAGTAAGAAGCGAGCATAAGCTTGGAAGAGACAGACCGGTTTACGGAAGGAGAGCCTGGGTCACTATTCCCCCTCGAACACCGGTTCGAACCTTATTCCCCGGTCGCCTTCAAAGGGATTGTTGTGGTCGAAGACACCCTCCCATATTTCCTCAGGAATTCCTAATGGGAAGGCCCGGCAGGATGGTCTGCTCTTTTCGAAACTACCGCGGAAATGTGAACAGCTGCTGCATTGTTCCTGCATATCCGCCTCCATTGCATGGTAATTAGATTATACTGCATCATTTTAAAAACGCCGAATCCGATCTTGCCCGCCATCTTTCGCCAATTAATATGGCCCGGAATCAACATCACTTAAAATAGATTGCAAGTCGTGGTACAATATCTAGTATTTTACATATTCCGGTTGTCTATTTCTCTTAAATCGCCTCATCGGGAGAGGACAGATTGAATTGGTACTACAAAATCGGTGAAGCAAAGGTCGGGCCGGTCAATGACAAGCAGATACTTGAACTTGCCGAAACTGGAAAGATCACCCGTGAAACCATGGTGTGGAATGAACACTTTATCAAGTGGCAGACTTATGGAGAAACCTCAGACAAGACCGACGAAACCACGTTAAACAGCCAATCACCTGAAGAAGACGATCCTCAGGCAACCTGGGAGACTTATTCCCTCCTGGATCCAGCCGAAACAGAGAATCGTGACGATCCTGCAGATATAGAGGCCGCAGCTCTCAGATCCGAGTCGCATTGCTCCAGATGCTTCAGAAAATTTGCCAATGAAGAGCTGGTCCGGTACGGCGCCGATAAAATCTGCCCGGCTTGCGAAACACTTTTTTCTAATGAGCTGAAGAAGAATGACTCCGCGCCGCGCCTGCCCCTTGCAGGTTTTTGCTTGCGTTTCGTCGCCAAACTCATCGATGGAGTCATTATCGGCATAATTGGCATGCTTCTTTATGCCACCGCGGTCTTTTTACTCCTCTGGACGGATGCTATATTCATGACTTCCGCAAGAATGCTCATCTTCATTTTAGTGTATATATCCTGGATTTTATCATACGTCGCCTACGCGGCCTTTTTCGTAGGACAGTACGGGGCCACTCCGGGCAAACTGGCCCTGGGCCTGAAAGTAGTAGATGTTGATGGATGTAAAGTGGGTTATGTCAAAGCCTTGGGTCGATGCCTGGCAGAGATCGTCAGTGCCATTCCATTTGCCTTCGGATATATCATGGCCGCTTTTGATACCGAAAAACGCACATTGCATGACCGCATCTGCGGCACGAGGGTCATCGCAAAATCTGCCCGGGTATGAAAAGCCTCCACGGATTGATTAAATATTAAATATTTTATAGTCGAGTCTCAGACTGCCTCCACCACTGTACACAGGGAGAATGACATGGACTGGTATTATAAGGACGGAGACACAAAGGTCGGGCCGCTCTCTGATGAGCAAATGAAGCAACTCGCTTCCCAGGGGAAGATAAAGCCTGAGACAAAGGTCTGGAATGAACTTACCTCAAAGTGGCTGCCTTACGGCGAGATAGTCGGCAGCAGCTCAACAGTAACTCCCCCGAACGCCGCTCTCCCAGTGCCTGCAGCTGAAAAGACAGAGGAACCAGCCGGTGACCCCTATGCCGGCCTTGACGCCGGCACAACCAATAAATCCGGTACTTTTGACGAAAGTCAGACCACACGGGAAAGAGAAGCCACCGCCATATGCGCCGACTGCGGCAGAGAGACTGCATGGAGCAGGACGCACTCGACCACTCGCGGGCTGGTGTGCGATGCCTGCCTGGGAAATACAGGG